>JACDFK010000015.1 GCA_013815795.1 Candidatus Babelota bacterium
GAGCTTTCTTACACAGCCCTTACTACTTAGGCGAGTAAATAATAGTCTATTTTCGTGTATGGCACAATCGACTATGGTTAAAGAGCTGCTGCTCTAATAAGAAAAATAGTAGTAAAAATAGCAAGGATAGTTCCCCTTTCACCTTCCAACCTTACATCTCGCACACCCTTGTGGCTATAGTTGGTTTCAAGTGTCTTGAGCAGTTCCCCGCTTAGAGTGTCCCATAGTTGAATAGTACCCTCTTTGTCCAGGGTAACAGTTTTATACATGGAGCGCCCTCTTTCACTCACTAGAAAACTTTTGATTAGTATAAAATCAGCTTTTTTTTCTCTTTCTTGAAGAGTGCTGTGATGAACAAGAATGGCGTGAGCTTGCTGTGCAGCAGATGTTTCCATAGCTGTAACTTCAAAATTTCTTATAAAGAGAGTCCCTAACAACACTGCATATACTAATAAACTTCTTTTCATAAAATTTTCCCTATAATTAAAAAAAATAGCAGTTTTTAGAAATAACATACCGATAAATTGCATACAAAAGTGCTAAGGGTCCTCCCACACACTACCGCCCTTCGGTATTGTACCTCTATTTTATTGAGTATGCAGATTTTATTATAAAGATCAATTCTAAATGAGGATACTCTTACGTACAAGATACTTACGGGCCTTAGCTTAGTTTTACACACATTAAGCTAAAGCCCGTATAAAACTCGAAGGCTTAAAAAATAACTACAGGGCCTACTTTGAAAATTCTATAAGAGCAGACTCGCAACCATAGCAGAAAGAAGATTCGCCAATGCGCCCCCAAAAACGGCCGTAATTCCAAAAGAGCTAATCCATTTTCTCTTTTCAGGAACAAGTGATCCGATACCACCGATTTGCATGCCGATACAGGAAAAGTTAGAAAAACCACATAAAGCATAAGTAACAACCGAAATCGTTCGAGGTGATAGTCCCATCTTAAGCATTTCACTATAGGCAACCAGCTCATTAACCGCAACTTTTGTTCCAATAAGCTGGCCTACTTGAGTTGCCTCGGTACCACCAAAACCCAGAAGCCATGCAAAAGGCAGACAAACCCAGGCAAAGATTTTGCCAAGTGTAATTACAGGAAATGAAGTAGAAAAAAGATAGTTACTCTGAATGCAGATAAAATAGAGCAAACCATTTAACATGCCAAGGAGAGCCAAAAATGAGATAAGCATAGCACCTACATTTAAGGCGAGCCAGAGGCCGTCACTCGTTCCTTGAGATATTGCATCAAATATATTTCCCGAATGCATATCATAGTGCGCGTTCGCATTAACCATAGCAGTTGACTCTTCCGTTTCTGGATAAATGATCTTAGCAATCAATATGGTGGCGGGAATAGCCATGACACTTGCCGCTAAGAGATGTTCTGCTGGAACACCCATAACCGCAAAAACTGCGAGAATTGAACCACTTATAGTACCCATCCCACTAATCATCATCACCAAGAACTCCGACTTAGTCATATCTTTAAGATAGTGCTTAATAAGTAAGGGAGCTTCAGTTTGACCTAAGAAACTATTGGCAACAGCACACAGCGTTTCGGGACCAGTGGTTCCCAGCAACGGCTGTATCACATAATTAATACCCATAACGATTGTTTGTATAATACGAAGATAAAAAAGCATTCCCATAAACGCTCCAAAAAAGACTATGACAGGCAAAATTTTTACCGCAAAAATAAAGCCCCAAGGACCATCTATGTGAGATAAGTTGCCAAAAACGAATTCTATACCGCTATCTGCAGCTTGATATAAAAGAGTAAATACACCAGCAATACTGGCAATAACGGTGCGCCCTACTGATGTTTTAAGAACAAGAAAAGCAATACTGATATGCAAACAGAGTGCAGTCAGAACCAATCGCCACCTTATACCAGATCTATTGTGGGACATTGTCGCAGCTATCGCTAAAATAACTACAATACCGAGAATATTATATATTCTATTATATTCTAAAAGATATGACAGGGGAGACATAGAAAGACCTTTACGTAGAACGGTTAAACAGACTTTTTTAACACTTACTGATAAGCAAGTGGTTGTTTTTTTCGTTCAATACGTTCTTTCTCAATGAGCGCGTTGACAATATCGCCCAAATTCCCTTCAAGAACCATATCAAGCTTGTTAAGCGTAACATTAGCTTGATGATCTGTCACGCGATTTTGTGCAAAATTATACGTTCTTACCTTTTCCGCACGCATTCCTCCTCCAACAAGTTCTTTTCGCTTTTGGCTCATCTCTTGTTGTTGACTTTCTTTTTGCTGGGCAAATAAACGGGACTGTAATACTTTAAGGGCTTTCATCTTATTTTTATATTGTGATCGTTCGTCCTGACAGGTAACTACGAGCCCTGTAGGAATATGAGTGATCCGGACAGCAGAGTCGGTAGTATTGACATGTTGACCTCCAGCGCCACTTGCTCGATACACATCGATGCGTAAATCTGAGGGGTTAATCGATAATTCTACCTCTTCAAGTTCTGGAAGCACCGCAACTGTAGCAGTTGAGGTGTGTATACGGCCTGAAGTTTCTGTCAGAGGTACTCGTTGAACCCGGTGTACACCCGACTCAAATTTTAAATGACCGTAGACGTCTTTGCCTTGAATATGCAAGACAACTTCTCGATAACCACCTAAATCGGTCAAACTTGTGCTCATAATAGCGGTTTTCCAGTGCTGTTTCAAAGCATAGTTGCTATACATTCGCAATAAATCGGCAGCAAAAAGAGACGCCTCTTGACCACCTGCTCCCGCTCTAATCTCTACAAACGCTGATCGATTGTCTAAAGGATCGGGCGGGAACATTATCCTGTCAAGTGCGTGTTGTTCCTTCAAAAGTGCTTGATAAATCGTCTCCATCTCTTCACGATACAGTGACGCCATCTCTGGATCACTGTTGTCTTGTGCATTAACCTGTAATGCTTCATAAGCAGTAGTTAATCTAACGATCTCTTTATGCTTACCAAGCAAGGTCGATACATAAGACAGCTCTTTTTGGACACTATGCCGCTTTGAAACATCTAAAGATGTTGTAGCAAGCTGATTACTCAGTTCATCGTAGCGCTCTTGAATGACATCCCATTGAATAAGAGTATCATTCAACACTCTTAAACCTTATATTTCTTATTGAATTTTTCGATACGACCAGCCGTATCAATGTGCTTTTGTGATCCGGTAAAAAATGGATGACATTTTGAACAGTATGTTGATCGCAACTCTCTGCGAGTCGAGCTTGTCTTAAATTCATTACCACACGCACAACGTGCCATTACATCATACAGATGAGGATGTAAATCTTGTTTCATAAGGACTCCTTTTACAAATATAGTAATAAACTCTATGCAGCAGGTTTTCCCCCTAAAAGGATACCCTTCACTACAGTAGTATACAGTAAAATTCTACCTATGACAATTTTAGAAAAATAAGGGTAGTAGAAAACTCTTTTTTTTTGTTTATACTATACTATACGCATGAGCATGAGTTTCTTTAAACGTACAACGTATACGAGGAAGGAGAACACCTTTTCCAGATCGCATTGATGAACACTACATAATCCTCTTTATCGCTTCCAGGAGACTTAATGACCTACTCTACAAATACTTTTCGTAGCATGCATCAGCTAATGTACTGCGTACCCCTTCTTTTTTTATCTCTCTTTTTCTCCTCCTGTCCTTCACTGTCAGCAATGAACGAGGTCGTTTCCGTACCTTTTAAAAGGCCCGCTTTCAACGTAAAAGAAACTCATCTTAACGAACTCTATTTTCCGCCCTCTTTCCTTTTTGGTTTTTCTATTGCTGAACACCAAAATTCTGGTGGAATTTCAAGTAACTGGACTACATGGGAAAACTCTACATGGTCAAATGGGACCCCTCATATCCAAAGAGGAGAAACCTCAGGAATATCATCCGATCATTGGAACCGTTACCCGGAAGATATAGCCAATATGAAGCAAGATTTTAATGTAAATGCTTTCCGCTTTTCAATAGCATGGGATAGAATTGAACCTGAGGAAGGAGTCTTTTGCGAGGAGGCACTACAGCACTATAGCGAAGAAATCGATGCTCTTTTAGCAGTAAACATAATTCCGATGGTTACGCTTCACCACTTTGTACATCCTCAGTGGTTTGAAGATATGGGTGCATTTGAACACGAAGAAAACATTCAGTATTTCGTCCGTTTTAGCCAAAAGGTTTTTGAAGCATTTGCAAGTAAAGTTCCTTTTTGGTGCACCATAAATGAGCCTACTATTTACATGTTTGCAGGATACCTTCCCCTAAACTGTGTATTTCCTCCAGGGAAGGGAAGCATAACGAGCTGGCCTCTCGCGGTAAGAGTTCTAAAAAACCTTCTACAGGCTCATACTGAAATATATCATGCACTTAAAGCATTACCCTTCGGCGACACAGCCAAGATTGGTCTTGTCCATCAATATCTAAAATTCGAAGGCTATTCCTACAACTCTATTGGGATTTTACCTGGAATGATGTTTAACAATCTCATGAACACATCGGTTCTTACTTTTTTAAAAACAGGAACTTTTTCATATGGATTTCCCTGTTACTACTATGAAACCTATACCGCTCCTGAAGGGCCGCTAAGCGATTTCATAGGCCTTAACTATTACTCACGGGCCCTCATCGAATTTAAATGGTCTCAGCTATCTCCTGATGCTTCCTGCATGCCAGGCGAAACCATGACCGATATGCCCTATGCAATTTATGCACAAGGCCTTTATGATACTATCGTAGAAGTAGCAGAGCTAGGTCTACCTATTTACATTACTGAAAATGGTATTGCCGCTAAGGAAACGACCGATGATACACGTCGCAAAATGTGGTTTACTGAATATCTGAAAGCAACAAGCCTTGCTGTGGAAGATGGCTATGACGTTCGAGGTTTTTTCTGCTGGACCCTTAACGACAATTTCGAATGGGACATGGGCTATTCGATGAAATTTGGTCTCTATAGTGTAGAACCGGAAACCTTACATAGAACATTAAAAGCAGGATCTTCTGTGTATGCCGATATCATAAAGGCCGCCCGTGCTGGCAAGCTCAGCACCCATACAAGCGATTATCTTGTTGGTAACACTACTCAAGAAAGCAGCGTACAAGAGCTTTAAACCAAAGGCCCCGCTAGATTTCCTATATAATATACTCTAGGTTTATTTTTAGAAGCCTGCTCTAGAGAGGTATCCACCTTATTCGAGCAGGCTTCTCTCTTATGTAAGCTACGACAATCTTGAAAACAGACTTTCTATAATTGAAAACCTAGAGCCTCACTCTATTTTCAAAGGATCAGTAGAATAGAATACACGTACAGATGCAGTAACTATCGGACAAAATGTTATATAAGAAAAAGAGCAGACAACGTACAGCATTTCACAAAGAGCACCAACATTTTTGACATTTTCCTTACCACCTGTAATATGTATAATGTAATTAAAAGTATAATAATTTTTCTTATTTTTATAAAAACACATATCGTATTTTTTTTCTAAAGGAGTTTACATGAAAAAAATTTTATCACTAAGCCTTTTTTTAATAGTCCCTTCAATGGTTTATTGTATGGAAACTATTGACAAAACCGCTCACCAAGAGATGCTAGACCCAAACGTCATTCATTCATTTTATTGCGATGAGCTAAAGTCTGAGGCAGCAACCTATAATAAACTTACGGGATGCGTCAAACTCTGGGATTTGTCAACTTACCAGCTTATTAAATTAGTCGGACAAGTTTCCGATCAATACATCCATTCCATAAGTTTAACAAAAGACCAAATTTTATTTATAGATTCGAATGAAAACGAAATACGCGAACTACGACTACGAATAGATGGCCGATACCCGTATGTAGATAGCGCACATGCAGTAGACCAAAACCCTTCTACCTACTACAAGCCACAGAACCGAAAACCACGCAAAATAACTTTTCTTGGCAAATCGAATCATACAAGCTCTTCGGATGATGAATTCCCAACATCTGTACCTACTACGAGCTCTGATGTTTTTTCAAAACTAAGGCCTGAAGAAGAAACTAACTTTACCTCTCAACTAGAAGAAAAGAACCCCCACGTTGCTAAAAACGTTGGTCATCTTTCCCACTCAGAACTTACCGATGAATCAAGTAACGACCAGGACAACGAGAGCAATCTTGATAAAAATACTGACGAACTTGGGTGTACTCTACAATAAGAGACGATTAGTATCTTTTTACATGCGTTTTCTACACATAAGCACCAATCAGAAAAGAACCTATAAATTTCTGCAGTGGTTCTCTTCTGATTGCTATTTTAACGTAATAGAGTCTTCATGCTCAAAGGCTGAAGCCATTCGATCACACTCACGCTTAGACAAACCCACGTGAGAAGCACTATCCCTCCAGTGGCTCACTGCATAACCTACCTGATTAATAATTTCTTGAGCTTTATGGGATGATATTCTGAAATCCTTAGCGACGGCGCGTGCTATTTCTAAAGACGCAGAGGTATCTTCAAAATCGATCGCCGTTGTTAACACACGAGCTTTCATTTCAATAGGGGTAGGATTTATATCATAGACAGGGGATAATCTCCATCCTTTGTAACGTTCGTAGAGAAAGCCATGATTACGCAAATGATCATCGGTGTTCGAGATAGCGATTGTAAAAACAATACGCCGCCACAGCTCTTCCATATCCTGTTCTGGTGCAGCGCCATACTGTGCTAATGCATATGCTATTTCTATATAGCTATGCTGTTCATTATCACGTGCGCCCAGCATACTCAGAGCAGAAAGAAAAGGAATGCGCTGTCCTTTCTCTCGGTCAAATCTTTTGATAATCAAAACCGGTTTTTCAAGAATAGTTTCTAGTCGCCATTGAGGCACTGTAATTCCTGCTTTTTTTGCCAAAGTTAATGCAACTGCTTCCCATAGAACCACAGCATAATCGTCGTCTTTTTTGGGAAACTTAGCAATAGCTAGACTGCCATCTCGATCACGTACCGATGCTTTAGGACGGGCCCCACCCAAGGATGAACCTGGTGCCAATAAAAGCCTTAAATCTTCTGCATTTTCCTCGTCTTGAATAAAGCGCTCTGTTGCTACTAAGAGGTGAGGAAGAGAGACCAAAGGCGGAATTGCTCTTTCCTCTTGTGGCTTTAAAAAAAGAGTTTCCTGTGGCCCCATAGAAAAACGTAGCGCTCCTTGACGAGCTTCGTCGTTTACGCCAAGAAGGTAGTCTCCTTCAAAAAGGGTAAGGGGTGTACTATTTTTACTTTTCGCTCGTGCGAGTTCAGCGCGGCGCATCAGGACACGTCCCCATCGATCTGGTGCGGAGTCCCCTATAGCATTAAAGGCACTCATACCATCCTGCGTATAAAAAAGTCCTTCCGTAAGCCTTAATGAAGGCTCGAGAGCAAATTTTTCAGGATGCTGAAGCCAGGTACTATCGTACTCAAAAGATGCACTTTCTCGGCCTTTTCGAATATTAAACCATAATATTCCTACTCTGATAGTATCATTACCTAATGAGATTGAAACGAGTACTTTCTTGCTACTCATCTTCACCTCTTACTTTTTTCCTGCGAGGCACTCTCACTCTTTGAGGCAGCTTTTCTTCTTCAAGCTCTCGACCAGTTAGATCATGTATAGAATCTACTAAATTACTTAGACGATCTGTCATTCCCAACACAAATAAAACGGCTGAATAGCCCCCCATCGACGTTGTTGAGTCGCCTTTCTCTATTTTGCCGATAGTTGCTCGCGAAACTCCCGCCCGCTCTGCCATGAGTTTGACCGGAATTCGACGGCGTCGTCGAGCACTACTAATATCTTTTCCTAGTTTATGAAGCGCCTTTAAGACCGGGATTGGCAAATTAACGTGAATTTTCATTTTAAACCTCTTATAAAGGGCTTTATCTTATTTAATGACTATTATAAGATACATTAAAAACAAAGTCAAGGCTCAGGACATAAAGCTCGTTTTAAGCAGCTTTACGAGATTTAAAACCTACTATAAGGTGCTTTATAAAAGGCTTTATCCGTGCATTTTACCTTACAAAAAAGACCACTACTTTAACGTTGAGAAGATAGCTTTTTTATGCAATAAAAAAGAGTCTTACCAAAGGCGCACGACTAAAACTCTATTTCTATAAAAAAAGAAAACTTAGATAGAGTAGGGAGGAATAATGAAAGTAAAGTTACGTGTACCACGTAAGAGAAGTTAGCGATTTAAAAAACCTTCGTCTAGTAATGGCGGAGGTGTGCACTGCTTAGTACGTTTTTTGATTTAATGATCTTAAAGTAAACATCTAAAAGACTTTTACTAAAAGACTTTTAAAAGATTTTATACCAGAAGAAAGTTGATTGAAAATAAATAGAATGTATGGATAGTATACCAAAGGAAAACCGCCATTTTACTTTGGTATGTAAAATGGCGGGGCTGACGAGGCTCGAACTCGCGACCTTCCGCGTGACAGGCGGACGCTCTAACCAAACTGAGCTACAGCCCCATATGGCTCCCCGGACAGGACTCGAACCTGTGACCTAACGATTAACAGTCGTGTGCTCTACCAACTGAGCTACCGAGGAACAAAGTATCTTTTATGGTGGGCGGTACAGGACTCGAACCTGTGACCCCCAGTTTGTAAGACTGATGCTCTACCAGCTGAGCTAACCGCCCCAACTTCCCAACCACATACAAAATAGTCTAATAAAAAATTCACCGAAAGTCAAAATGCTTTTTCATTATTATCTAAACTACTTGAGATATACCTATTTTCAGAGTATCTTATTCTTTAGTTTCGCATCAATCTATTTAAAAGTGGGAGAGGTATTCATGGCAGCTTTCGGTGATGTTATAAAAAACATATTTTATATCTTTCTGCTTTTACAAATTGCACCAGTAATTATTAAAAGCTTACGCACTAATTACAACGACATTCTTACTACAAAAACAAAATTAGGAGTTATCACCGTAACGGGAACATTGAGCACCGCAAGCACGACTTTAAAAAGTATAAAAAAAATCTTTGAAGATCCTTCCATAAAAGGAGTCTTTTTAAAGGTCGACTCTCCAGGAGGAGTGGCAGGTACTTCTCAAACAATTTTTAGAGAGATCAACTATTTTAAGAACCTGTATCCTAAATATGTTATTTGTTTTGTTGAAAACGTAGCTGCTTCGGGCGGGTTTTACGTTGCGTGTGCTGCTGATTACATTATTGCTTCACCGAGTGCTTTTATTGGAAGTATCGGTTCTTATATACAACATCCCTTTTTTAAGGACTTTATTGAAAAACATAATATTAAATATGAGATAATCAAAAGCGGAAAATTTAAAGGCGCAGGCAGCCCTTTTCTAGAATTAACTCCCGAACAAACAGCTCATTTTCAAAGTATCACTGATGATACGTACAAACAGTTTGTCCGGGATGTTGCATTACATAGACCAAACGTACCTGCCGATCCAAAAATATGGGCAGAAGGAAAAATATTCACAGGAGAACAAGCTCTTGCCTTAAAATTAATAGATGAAGTAGGAAGCCCTTCTAATGCCCTAAAAATCTTTAGAGAAAAAGGCCATTTTGAAGGCGATATAGAATGGGTTAAACCTGGTAAAAAACAAGGATTCCTTCAAGCCTTATTTGATCAAGATGCAGGAAATGATGATGAGCCGACCTATTTGCACTCATGGATGAAAACCATATGCACTTTCCTTGAAACTCGTTATTCATCACACATACGATACTAAAGTATACACAAGAGTGAGACATACACTCTACGTCGTATAGTAGGGATAGAATAATCTTTTTAAAAAAGCTTTTAAGATAAACGTATTGTTTCAAAAATAGAGGAGGAAATTCAAGGAAAAAACTTATCCTTCGAATTTCCTCCTCCCTTAAAAGATTGCCTAGGTAGTCTAAAAGCTTATGTAACACCGTTAACAATTACCATCCTAAAAAACGTGGATCAACCTCTTATTATACTCGGTTAAGCGGTGATGTAGGATCACATGAGCGTTCTTTTCCATCCGTCGACCATTCACTTAACATAGTTCCGTTACTATCTAACAGCAGTACTATCTTTCCATCTGCTACAAACATTAAAGATGCAATTCCTGTTTCATCAGTTAGTCCAATCAGAGTTTCACTCTGATCAGTACAATTGACTATTCGAAGACTATAATCCCTTTTATTATAAACTGCTCTTTTTAACCCATCAGAACTTATGGTAAAAAGAACTTCAGGTTCATTTTTGTTTTCTACTAGGTCAGACCGATGCTCCATCGCATTACTACAGAAGGGCGCTAGAAGTAGCATATTTAGGGCTAAAATATTTTTCATAGGATTTTCCTTACAGAAGTATTTTAAGACTTAAACCTTTAACAACAACAGTTACTACCGTTACCAATAGTATAACCATTGTATTATAAAATTATTTAAGTGCAAAAGCTGACAAACCAAGAAGAGAGGATGCATAAAAATTTTTAATCGGTAATTCCTTCAATTATTCGTTAAAAATTCAAGAATCAAATGAAAGCCTTGATTTTGTTTTCAAATATAAAATATAATTAAATTAAATGTATTTATTTATTTATTTAATTTTTTTTTAACAGAAGTTGCTCACTCTATAAAGCAACACAAAAAAAATAGTTCTACCCCTAAGAGACCCGAAAATAAAAGTGGGGAACATAAGAACACAAGGATGCTTATTTCTTTTAGCTACAACCTGAGCACTTTCTATTTAAAAAGCTGAAGGAGCAGCTCATTAATGTAGTGACTAATAAGGCTTGACGATCAAATTTAAAATATTATTACCATCTCATTACAGGAAAAAATTCATGAAAAAAACATTGATGATAGCTTTCACTATAGTACTTAGCTTTCAAATATATAAAGACATCTCTGCAATGAATACCTATATTCCTCGAAATGAATTCTTTAAAGATGTTGTAGGCATCGATGAAAAAACATTCAGGGAAGCTTTTGGATGGAAACTAAGCTCTAAAGAGCTACTCCATCTCTCCCCCGAAACACTTAAATGGGTACAGACACCCTCCCTACAACGAGGAGCTCCACCAAAACCGCTCGCTCAATGGATTAGCAAATATCCACGAAGAGCAGCTATTTTTGCAGGAAATGTTGAAATAAACTCATTACAACGCATACATACTACCTTAAGAAACATACAATCTCCCCTTCTTGGAGGGAACCCCCGTTTTACTATTCAAGTATATAATCCTGAAAATCCTACCTTAACAGATATTCGATCTCTGGTAGCTTTACCGGAGAACAAGAATGCTGCATTTCAGGTGGCCTCAAGCTTTTTTGGAATGCTTGAAAAGGACATCGATAATCCCGCTGTAGAATTAAATGCTATGCTTAAAGACCCTCATCAAGGGGAAGAGATCTCTATCGCTACCGCTCCTGCTACCATATATCGCAAATACTTTGCCCCTCAGCCTTTCCTTCTCAGGATACCGGGCCAAAAAATAAAATTGCTTACGAACAACAAAGGTCACCTTGCTATAGATTTTAATTCCATCCTAAACTATTCCTACGATAAAAACGATGCACAGCATGTGCCTATCGGATTACACGAAGGAGCGGTTGTCTCAAATGGTCCTTCGGAAAATCCTTTTACAAAGCCAAGTCTCACCGATAAGCAACTTCAAATTCCTATAAATACACAGCCTAATGGCACTATAGAAGAAACTACTACTCACACAGTTACTCTTCTGTTTACCTCAGCTTTTAGCATACGCGGAAGAGAAAATCTTGCCCAAAACACGAACGTAAAAGCTTTTTGCCAGATGCTTCTTGATGCTTCCTATGAGGCAACACTAAAAAAAGTTGCTTTAACACAGCGCCCAAAAATCTTTTTAACTCTCCTGGGAGCCGGTGCGCCTGCTAACCCTATTGGATGGGTAGCCGATGCATTAGATAAAGATTCGATAAAAACTCTTATTAAAAATTATGGTATCGACGTTACACTGGTCTATCAGTCAGAAAAAGTATCGCCTAGAAGCCCTCAAACTGACGCACAATTTTTAGAGAGAATGTTCTCACTTGCCGATACTATAAACGGAACGAAACATGCTCAAAATCCTCGATTAGTAGAAGCGATTTCAAACTACACCGCAGCTTTATATGCCAATCAAAAAGAATTTGCTTCATCACAAGCCCGCCTTTTGATGAACTTTCAACAAGGAGAGCTCTCACGAAATATATAAAACATAGAAAGAAAATAGTTTATTAAAATACATTACCACCCCACTTCAGGAGATTCAGATGAAAATAGTAAAATTATGGGTGATGAGCAGTGTGCTCATTAGTTTATTAACCCCTCTGGCACAGGCGATGGAACAGAGTAAAACGTATATTACCCGAAATCAGTTTTTTAAAGACATCACCAACCTAGATGAAGACACGTTCCGAAAAAACTATGGATGGGATACTAAAACTAAACAGTTAAGAGATTTTTCCCCAGATTCCCTACAGTGGTTAAAAACACCTCCTTTACAACGACCACAGATGCCAAACTCTCTTAAGAGCTGGATTGATGAATATCCGCGAAGAGCTGCTATTTTTGCAGGAACCGTAGGAATGTTTTCTCTTAAGGAAATTAATACTGTACTCAAAAGAAGAGGTTCATTTACCTTAGGCAAGCCCCGCTTTATGGTACAGTTACATGATCCTAATAACACTACTTTAACCGATGTACGTACCTTAGTCGCATTGCCAGAAAACAAAAATGCAGGATTCCAAGTAGCATCAACCTTTTTTGGTATGCTCGAAGGAGGAATGGATAATCCTCGTGAAGAGTTAACAAATATGCTTAAAGGAGCGGCGCAAGGAGAAGAAATTTCTATTGCGACAGCTCCTGCTACCATTTACCGCAAATATTTCTATACTCAACCCTATTTGCTCAAATATCTTGGTAATAAAGCAAAAGTATTCATCAACAAAAAAGGTCTTCCTTCAATTAATATAAATTCTGCCCTAGAGTATCAATACGATATAAACGATATGCAACAAGTATCTATCGGATTACATCAAGGCGCCGTGGTATCAAACGGGCCTGCTGAAGACCCTTTTAAAAAGCCGGAACCTACAGACAGACAACTGCAACTTCCTATTGCTGTTCAACCTAACGGCCTTATAGATCAAAATAAAACACAAACAGTTAATCTTCTTTTTACTGCAGCCTATAGCATACGTAACAGAGAAGATCTCGCTTTAAATGATAAAGTGAGATCTTTTTGCCAAATGCTTCTTGATGCCTCATATGAAGCAACGTTGAAAGATCTCGCATTGACACAGCAACCAAAAGTCTTTTTAACGCTCATGGGCGCAGGGGCCTTTGGCAATCCTATTTCCTGGGTAGGAGAAGCTCTTAGTAAAAAAGTAATAACAAATACCATTAATAATTACGGGCTCGATGTTACACTTATCTATAGAATGGATAAAAAGCCGCATAGAACTGCTGAAAAAGATGCTCAGTTTTTATTACAAATGTTTACGTTAGCCGATACCATCAATGGCACTACAAATGCTCAAGATCCTCAACTATTACGAGATATTACCAGCTATACGACTGCTTTATATAATGACAAACACTCAGAGGCTTCCGCATTTGCTCAAATGTTAATGCTCTACCAAAAAGGAAACCAACCGAAAAGTTCTCTTAAAAAAGAAGGAATCACACAGTTTCATCAACCCTCTTATCAAACAAGTCAACCTCAGCTGGTTGTGACACAACCATACATTGAAGAGCCAAAACAGGTTGTATCACAGCCCTTTACACTACAACCAACGTCACAGGTGCCTCAACAACAGGTTCCATCTTTCAGTACTAGAGGTCAATTTCAACAACCGAGTTTTCAGACACGTCAGCCTCAACCATTCACAGGCGGCCAGCCCTCAGTACAGGCGCCCCAACAACAACTTCCTGTGCAACAAGGCTTTGGGCAACCCTCTTTTCAGACAACCCCTCCCCAGCAGTTTATGACACAGCCGTTCATGGGACAACCATCCATGCAGTCAACAAAACCGCAGCCTTCTCAAGGCACAGCTCAAGTTCAGCAACCTGTTTTCCAAAGAGGTCAAGCTTTACAGCCAGCATATACACCTCAACAAAGAGCTACCATGGGCCTACAAGAGATAGCTTTACAGCAGGCAAGAATGAAGAAATAGACCCAACACTATACGTTTTTTCGGCAAAAAGCTAAAAACTACGGTATAACTCTCTAAGAACAGTGAAAGTAAGAAAATACATGATTTTGTATTTTCTTACTTTCATTTAAAGCCCCGGTGCTCTATTATTTTCTCTGGATAGTGTTTTTTAAAAATAAGCGCTGTACAGTATTTCTGCAGGAGAATAGCACTCTAAGAAACGAGAATTTCTACTGTCAAGATTTATACAGTAGGAGCTTTTATTAATCTTTCTTATTCTAAAAAGACTAGTGTTGACCTTGTTTTTTTTCACACTCAATCAACTGAGTGTAATGAGGAATTATGGTACAATAATCAAGAGTAGTAAAATTAAGAAATAGTTCGATTTTTATACTATAATGAATCCCTTTTTTCTCACTATGAACAACTTTTCCTACCCCAAATCCACGAGGGAATATTAATCCTTCTCCACTAGAGAGAACTATATCTCCTTGTTTTACTTCATCCAAAGGATTAACATAACTTAACACTGCATTTTTTATCTGACCGGTTCCCTCAAAAATACCCTTTACTCCGTTAGTGCTACAAAATGACGCTACTTTACTCAAAGGATCTGTTATCAGCACTACTTTACTATACAGGGGATATACTTCGATAATTCTGCCTACTAAACAGTCTTTATACACCGCGATCATATTTTTTTCTATGCCCGCCGAGCTACCTTTATCAATAATAAAAAAATGGGACTGATCAAAATTTTTTAATAATATTGAAGTAATCTGAGCATGAGGGTGATTATACCGCTCAAAAAAACTTCGAAGATCCTTGGTATTTTCAAAATAGTTACAAAATGAGCGAACTTGAATAAGTTCTTTCTGAAGATCTTCGTACTGTTGTTTACGGTGTAAAAGTTCTTTAGTAAGGTCATTATAGCTCGTACGATGCTCCGACCATATTTTCAAACGATCGGTAAAAATGTTCTGAACCACTAAAAAAGGATATACGATATATGAAGAAAAAGACTCCATAGTCCTTCCTCCTATACCAAGCCAACGACTTATTCCAAAAAAAAAGAAAAAAAGAAGACCCCCACGAAAAAAAATAGTTTTTTTCACCTTATCTATCCCTTATAAAGGGGTGGATGCATCGTGTGCCACGGTGTAGCTTGCTCATATGCATAAGCAGCCTGATAAAGAGCAGCTTCCGAAAAATCGGGTCCCATCAACTGAAAGCTTATAGGTAAATTCGCACTCGTAAATCCACAAGGAACAGCAAGAGCAGGAATCCCTGTTATATTTGCAGGAGCGGTAAAATAGTCTTGAAGATCAACTTGAATAGGATTATCATAATAAGCGCCAAAAGGAAAGGCCGATGCGGGAGCAGTAGGCATAAATAGAAGGTCCACCTCTTTAAAAGCCTTCAATAACTCTTCACGCATATACGCTTGTACGATTTTCGCACTCTTATAAAACTCATCCGCATGACCTGCCGAAAGAACATAGTTACCAATTAAAATACGAGATTTCACTTCAAGCCCAAATCCCTGATTTCGTGAATTTTGATACATATCATTCAGAGTTTGGGACTGCTCACTTCGATAGCCATATCTGACTCCATCAAAGCGCGCCAAATTTGATGCCGCTTCCGCACGACTAATCATAAAATAGGCAGAAGCCATAGTGTCTCTTTGGTCCATAACGGGAATTTTTATGCGTTTGATGCGTGCTCCTAATCGCTCAAACTCATGCAATGATTTATTTAATGCCTCATAGACCTCATAATCAAACCCAGGAGCTTCTAACGCATTATCTATTACTCCTAAAGTAAATCCTTCTGGTAAAGACCCTGTGAGGTTGGTGGTGTAATCCTCAGAAGATCTCACATGAGTTGTGGAATCATGAGAATCATGCCCTGCAATAGCCGACAACACTAAAGCATTATCATACACTGTTCGCGTTAAAGGCCCTATCTGATCAAGCGATGAAGCATAGGCAACCAGGCCAAATCGTGAAACAAGACCATAGGTAGGCTTCATGCCCACTATACCACAAAATCCTGCAGGCTGACGAACCGACCCTCCTGTATCTGAACCAAGAGCCCAGGATACCAATCCCGCTGCAACAGCTGCTGCCGAACCGCCACTTGAACCTCCTGGAACACGAGACTGGTCCCACGGATTGAGTGTCTTTTTATAAGCAGATGTCTCTGTAGTACTTCCCATTGCAAACTCATCCATATTTGCTCTTCCTATGATAACAGCTCCCGCAGCCTGTAAGCGCTGAGTAACAGTAGCATCAAAGGTAGCTTTATAACCTTGTAAAATTTTTGATCCACAGGTCAACAATCGTCCTTTTTGAGAAATATTATCTTTTATCAGGCCGGGAATCGAACCAAGGAGCCCTACAGATGTCCTCTTATCTACCGTATCTTCTTCAAATATTTCTAAAGAAGACCCTAAAAGGGAGTCATACTGATTAAAACGTGTATACGAGAGCTCCAATAACTCTTTACTAGAAAGAGTCTTTTTAGTGAGTGCATCCTTAAGTGATTGTATAGAAGTAAAAGCGTAGGTATTCATAGAGAGCTCATTGTTTCAAAATAACGGGAACAACAAAATAGTTATCTTCGCGTTGAGGAGCGCCTTCAAGAAGAGGTTCAGAAGGAGTCTCAATAACCTCATCATTGCGCATTACATTGCTGTTTTTAGGCATTGCCAGGCCCTGATAAGTCTGCGCTATATCTTTTAAATGGGCTGCATAGGAAAGAACGGTTTGAAGATTGTTCATCATGAGAGGGATTTCATCTTCTGTTAAGTTCAAAGAAGCACTACGACCGAGTTTAAGAATATCCTCACGGCTAATTTTTACCATTATTATTCCTATTTTTTATCTTATTTCTTGTTCCCACTACCCGCGCGAACCGTGTATTATTACTGCATAGTATTGTTAGTGTATCTAAATTTACTGCGCTTATCAATCACACAACAGTCCTGTCACACCGTATAATCCACGAAACCCCGTGGATAAGGTGCCCTTTAAAGAGTATACGTTCCACCTATTTCGAACTCTACATTTCTTCAACAAGGTTTTTCCTATGAAAGATACACAAAATTCTCTCTTCTTGCGTAGTAAGGGCAGACTTCAGGAGTGTTTTTAAAAGAATATGACTTATTCACAAAGAGAAAAAGGAACTCTCCCTTCTCTTTTTCTCTTTGGAGTTCGTAATCGAAAAGGTCAAAATAATGACTTTCTCGAAAAAAAACAGTTTTTTATTCCTGGTAAAGTGGCGGATGCATAGTATGCCACGGTGTAGCCTGTTCATACGCATAAGCGACCTGATAAAGAGCCGCTTCCGAAAAATCTGGTCCCATCAACTGAAAGCTTATAGGTAAATGGGTACTAGTAAATCCGCAGGGAACTGCTACTGTAGGAACCCCTGTTATATTTGCAGGAGAGGTAAAATAATCTTGAAGATCCATCTGGATAGAATTTTTATCAAATGCTCCAAACTTGAATGCCGCAGCTGCAGATGTAGGCATAAACAGAAGATCTACTTCATGAAAAGCCTTCAATAGTTCTTGGCGCATATGTCCTTGAACAATCTTTGCGCATTTATAAAATTCATCTGCATGACCAACTGAAAGAACATAGTTACCAATTAAAATACGTGATTTCACTTCAAGCCCAAATCCCTGATTTCGTGAATTTTGATACATATCATTCAGCGTTTGAGACTGCTCACTTCGATAACCAAACCTCACTCCATCAAATCGTGCCAAATTAGACGCAGCTTCAGCACGGTTAATTATAAAATATACCGATACTCCGTAATCCATGACGGGAATTTTTATGCGTTTAATGCGAGCTCCCAACTGTTCAAACTGACGCAATGATTCATGTAATGCCTCATACACCTCAGGATCAAATCCCGGGGCTTCTAACGCATTATCTATAACCCCTAAAGTAAATCCTTTTGGTAAAGACCCTGTTAATGGCGCAGTGTAATCTACCGAAGCTCTCATGTGAGTTGTGGAATCTTGAGAATCATATCCCGCAATAGCAGATAATACTAAAGCATTGTCATACACTGTTCGTGTCAAAGGCCCTATTTGGTCAAGCGAAGAGGAAAGGGCAACGAGCCCAAATCGGGAAACAAGACCATAGGTAGGCTTCATGCCCACTATACCACAAAATCCTGCAGGCTGACGAACCGACCCTCCTGTATCTGAGCCAAGAGCCCAGGATACCAATCCCGCTGCAACAGCAGCTGCCGAACCACCGCTTGATCCCCCAGGAACACGTGAGTGATCCCAAGGATTACAGGTCTTTTTATAAGCAGAAGTCTGTGTAGAACTTCCCATAGCAAACTCATCCATATTAGCTCTTCCTACAATCAGAGCTCCTGCAGCATGTAAGCGCTGAATAACTGTGGCGTCATAGGGAGATTTATAGCCTTGTAACATTTTCGATGCACATGTTAATTGTCGCCCATTTTGACAAATATTATCTTTTACAATTCCGGGAATAGAATCGAGCAATCCTCCGGTTGAACTTCTTTCAACAGACTGTTCATCAAAAAGCTCTAACGCAGAACCAAGAATTTTATCATACTGATTAAAACGTTTATAGCAAAGCGTCAATAACTCTTTACGGGAAAGAGCCTTTTTATTGAGTGCTTCCTTAAGTGATCGTATTGAAGAAAAAGCGTACGTATTCATATATAACTCATTGTTTCAAAGTACAGGACAACACTACTTATCTTCGAATTTTGAAGAGTCCTAAGAAGACGCTTCAAAAAAGGATCCGAAGAAATCTCAATAACATCGTCATTACGAATTATAGTACTATTTGTGGGCTTTGCAAGTTCTTTAGAGGTCAAACCTTTGCTTTTTTGATAAGCCCGCAGCAAGAGTATCCTATAGTTCATGCATTAAAAAACGATCGTATTTTGTTTTTTATAGAAAAACACCGTGAATACGCTTTAAAAGAGCACCAGAGCTCATAGCATCGTTCTTCTTTAGGACTTTGTTTGGTAACTCACATTCATCGCTAAAGACACAGTGCTCATTATTGTTGCATATCCTCGTCACTCTATCTTATCGGTATTCTTTGAGTAACTCTCACATAAGTTCAAGCACTCCTGTTAAAAAAACCTTACATCGGTAAACTAGTATGATCGTTCTACTTTACAGAAAAGAATATAAAACTTCTCTGTTTTTCACCAACTTTATAGGATTCTTGTCTTTCTACGAAAGGCACAAGTAATCTCGAAGGACTCCAAAAGCGCGATGCCCAATAAATAAGATGTGCATTTTTATAAGGACTTTCTGGCTTAAATATACGTATAAGCTCTTCAGGTTGTAATGAAGCCCGTGCGCAAAAAAGATCTATTTCATAGTCGGTTTTTCTTAGAAACGTACGCCAATCAAGGTCAGAAATGATAACATCGCTAAGCCCAAGCGAATTTACAATCGAAGCAAGAAATTCTCTTTTTTTCGCGCTTACTTCGATAAGAACAAGCGGCACTTGAGGGTGCATAATTTTAAGTGGCAATCCAGGAAATCCTGCTCCTGATCCAATATCTGCTATGCCAGTCATCGCATTTATGTCGATAAAGTCCCGAATGGCTAATGAATCTTCGAAATGATCGGTAACGATTCTTGACACATCGGTAATAGCTGTTAAATTAAACTGAGCATTCATTGTTACAAGAAGATGACAATAATATTTAAATGCTTGAAGCTGTCCTGGTGTAAGGTTATAACGTTTATAGAAATCATCCCATACAGGGTCTTCTAAAGTATTTTGTAGTATCATAGGGTAGACTTTTGGTAAAATAGTTTGATAGATTATACTAACTTAATTTATTAGTTTAGTCTGTAGGAAAAAAAGATGAAGCAAAAGATAGCAATTCTTTGTATATGGTGGGTAAGTTTTGTGCACAGCAGTAGCACGCCCTATTTAATTAGCTTTTTTATTAAACCGCTACTCATACCTACAATGCAAAGTGGAACTCAATCTTCCGCTCTCGCTGAAAAACAGTTGGCCCTAAGAATGCTCAGTTCTAGTGACCTTCATGCCGGTATCTTTGTATCCTATGCTGGTATTTCAACTAATTCTGATAGAGAGGGACAAATACTTCTTCCTCGAAAAACCGCCCAGCCGGAACTTCACGTTTTCATAACCGAAAAAATTGTACTTTTACCGCTTTCTCCTCAAAAAAAGAAAACAATTGTAGGATTTAAAAGCAAACCAGAAACACTCATACAACATTTCACCTTTGTTCGCCAAAAAGATCCTGAAACAGAGGCGTATGTGTGGCAAGGCACACAAAGCGAGTGGCCCTCGAATAAAAAGATGCCCTACGATGCAATCATTATTTTTGCTGATCCCGAATCGATTATTAGTCCTGTCGGCGCTAGCGTTACACAACTTAGTGAAAATTTTATATTACCGGATTTTTACATAACCGATACCAAAAAAACGCCCATTGATGCTTTGCGTTTTTTAACGTTAAAATCATATGTAAAACCTCTTACCTTTGAATATTCTTTTCATCCACAAGATATTCAAAAATTAATGAAAACTTAGGAAATATTTTTCAGAAAAAAGACTTAAATACGTAAGAACATACAGCAAAAAAGGAAATTTTTTCTATGAAAATACAGATCTCTTTCGATATAACCGATCTTGATCGTGCCCTGGAAGTGGCGCGATTAGTTGAGCCACAAGCCGATATTTTTGAAATAGGATCTCTGTTAATTTACAAATATGGAGAACATGCAGTTAAAAGATTCAGAGAAGAGTTTCCCCAAAAAACACTTTTGGCCGATGCAAAAATAGTTGATAGATCAAAAGATGCGGTAGCCCTTTTCGCTCAAGCCGGAGCCGACTGGATAACGGTCATGGCAGGAATAAGCAGAGGGATCATTCACACTGCATGCACGACAGCTCATAGTATGGGGAAAAAAGTTATGCTTGATCTTTCTGATTCAAGCTCATTAGGACAGTCAGCTCTGGAGGCAAAAAGCCTCGGGGTGGATGCTCTCTTTTTTTATAAACCGACTACTCCTGACGATCAAGTTCCGTTCCTCGACCGCTGGGAAATGGTAAAAGGAAATACACAACTCCCTATTTTTATTGGAGGTACCATTACACGAAAAAACGTGTCAGAAACATTATCTTTAGGCGCTGCAGGTATTGTTATCGGAAGTTCAATTATAGAAGCAGAAAACATACAAGAAGAGATGGAATCCTTTGCCACCACCATAAAAAATTTATGATACATGTAATGTATTGTAGAAATATTCCAAAATGATACTTCAAAGTGGCCCCTTTCTTGTAAAGTAGTATTATTTAGAAGAAATACCTCTTGTTTTCATACGAAGGGAAAAACGATAATACGGCACCTGGGAAAGCATATAAGGAAATGGTAAACTTGCAAAAAATATTATTACATGCTATGATATAAACATAAATTATTGAAAATAGTTTAGATATAAGGGCGACCACACTACTCGCCCAAGAGAAGAAGCGTCTCTTCAATGTTTTCAAGATCAGACAATACCATAAAAAAAAATTCTGACTAAAAATACGACACGCATACGTACATAAATTGAAATAAGCTACGAAACAGTATAAGGGCGATTTTCTTATGTTT
The DNA here is from genome assembly GCA_013815795.1 of Candidatus Babelota bacterium. Lineage (GTDB taxonomy): Bacteria > Babelota > Babeliae > Babelales > Babelaceae > PRDV01. Next base: position 21,839 of record JACDFK010000015.1, read on the forward strand.
AAAAAGAAAAGATCTACTTATTTTCTAAAGTAACTAGTATAAGTAGTTTTTAGAAAGCGGCTCACTAAAAGTACCTACCTCTAAGAATCTACATGATACGAAGAAATTATTTACTAAAAATATGCTATCTTAACACTATGATAGGTAACTTTACCAAGAAAAGGGCGGCATAATCCCGATGAAAAATTTATTAATTGTAGAATCTCCCGCAAAAATCAAAACCATCTCTAAGTTTTTGGGAAAAGATTTCAAAATTATGTCGACAGTAGGACATATTAAAGATCTTCCTCAAAAAGAGATTGGTGTTTCTATTGGTGATACGATTGATATACGATACGTTCCCTTAGAAGGAAAAGAAAAAACGATTGCCGATATTGTAAAAGAGGCCCAAAAAGCTGATAATATCTATCTTGCACCCGATCCTGACCGAGAAGGTGAAATTATCGCATGGCACGTTGAACAAGAAATAAAAAACGCCGTGAAAGACCAGAGCAAAATTAAGCGTATCACGTTCAACGAGATTACCAAGCCCGCTATTGAAGAGGCTATTGCTCATCCGTATAGTGTCGATTTACATAAAGTCGCTGCTCAACAGGCCCGAAGAGTTCTTGATCGTATTGTAGGCTATGAAGTTTCTCCTATTTTATGGAAAAAAATATCTAAAGGACTTTCTGCAGGACGCGTTCAATCGGTTACCCTAAAACTTATTTGTGATAGAGAATCAGAAATTAAAGCTTTTAAACAAGAAGAATACTGGTCCGTTGATGGCCTTTTTCTTGCTGCTGCGGGAAGTATAGGAGCAACACTTACCCACATTAATAAAAAAAAGGCAACTATAGCTACTGAAAAAGAGGTTCAAAAACTTCTTGAGAGCATGAAAGAAGCTGCCTATGCAATTGAGAGCATAAAAGATACCAAAAGATTAAAAAATCCCGCACCGCCCTTTATGACAAGTACACTTCAACAAACAGCGTACAATCAGCTTGGGTTCTCGGTACAAAAAACCATGCAAGTTGCTCAAAAACTGTATGAAGGTATTCCTTTAGATGATCCTTCCACTCCCGTAGCGTTGATTACTTATATGCGTAGTGACTCATTACGTATATCAGATATCGCACTCAAGCAAGCACGAGGCTTTATCGCAGATGAGTATGGTAATGAGTATTTACCAGCAACAACTACGGTATATTCAAAATCAAAAGGACAGGATGCTCATGAAGCAATTCGTCCCATTGACGTCACGATGACACCTGAAAAAGTAGCACGCTTTTTACCGCCGGATGCAGCAAAATTATATGCTTTGATCTGGAAACGATTTGTTGCCTGTCAGGCAAAACCTGCCCAATATGCTCAGCGACAAATTACGATTCAAGGCGGAGTTTACACCTTCAAAGTAACAGGTTCAACCCTTATTTTTGACGGGTTTTTAAAAATTTATGGCACAGATGAAGAGAAAGAGGAAGAAACAACTACAAAAGTAAGTATTCCTAAAAATATAAAAGAGAATGAGCCACTCGAGCTTACAACGTTGACGCCGAAACAACATTTTACTCAACCGCCACCACGTTATACCGAAGCGACGCTTATTAAAGTCTTAGAAAAAGAGGGTATTGGAAGACCAAGTACCTATGCCACCATTATGAAAACCATACAGGCTCGAGCATACACCTCCCTGGACGAGAAAAAACGTTTTTTCCCCACTGAACTTGGTAGTGTGGTCACCAAAATGCTTACAGAAAATCTTCCTAAAATAATGAATCTTGGATTCACAGCATCCATGGAAGAGAATCTTGATAAAATAGCACAAGGCGAACTCGATCGAGATGAACTTTTAAAAAGTTTTTATAGTGAATTTGAAAAGGACCTTGCTACCTTCCGCGGAGAAGCAAAAAAAGTAATCGAAAAAACAACGGTACAGTGCCCTGAATGCCAAGAAGGAAATCTTATTGTGCGATTTGGCAAAGCGGGACCTTTTGCGGGATGCGAACGATATCCCCAATGCTCATTTACCAGTAACTTTGAACGCCAACTTGATGACACGATTACCCTCGTAAAAGCAGAACAACCTAAAGTACTTCAAGAAGCATGTCCCCATTGCGAAAAGCCTTTACGGGAAATGCGAGGAAGATACGGTCCGTTTATTGCGTGTACCGGATATCCAGGATGCAAATATATCAAACAGGTAAAAGCAGGATTTGCCTGTACACAGTGCCAAAAAGGTGATGTCGTACAGAAAATATGGAAAGGCAAAAAATTCTGGGGATGCAGCACCTATCCTGAATGCAATTTCTCTGTAAACGGGGAAATTGAAGAAACCCCCTGTAAGGCCTGTGCAGCTCCTTATTTACTCCGCCGTGTCGATAAAGAAGGTAATGTAACATTAATTTGTAATAACAAATCATGTGGCGTTAAAACAACTCCTGCGCCGTCACTTGAAAGTATCCCTGAAGATTCGGATATACATTAAACATTTCGGTTTAAAAATTATGTAAAGAACATACAGATCCCGCCTGAGTTATCCAAAAACTCAGGCGGGATCTTTGTAAATTATCATATAAGCTTACAGTCCTACCCTCCTAATTTGTCGAATAGGCTGCACCCGGAGGTCTTTCGCTTTGGATAAAAAATAGTTCCTTTAAAATGTGCCACATACTCAATTCCTTTTGTTGTAAGCTATTCTCCTAAATTTTCTTACCAAACTCCCCTTTGCCCTCCTTCTTTGTTGTGTTACACTTGAAAATATAGAAAAAAAACTGCATATGATCTGAGTATCATTTTTTGAATCTTCCAAAACATATTTTTAAAGATTCAAAAAAAAATATACATGAAAAAACTGATACCCAAATCGACAAATGTATATTTTTTACTTCTGTTATTCTCGCCTCTACAGACAATGCAAGAAACTTATCTCTATTCTAAGTTTGGGAGACAAAACTGTAACCTCCCGCGATGATACAGCACTCATTTGGAATAGTGCACATAAGGATGTAACAAATGTCTTTGAAGAGAACATTTATTTTGAGAAAAATACAAAGGAACTCCCCTGTTGTATACAATAATGAAAGCCTTACCTCATTACCTAAGATAGAACTTTTTTACTAAAAAGATTAACGAGCAAAGAGAAACCGTATGAAAAAAATCATTCAACTCTATCTGGCACTCCTTACGCTGGATCTATCAGCGATGCAAAAGGCTATCGATGCACAAAAAAACAGTAACAACGCTTCCGGAAATACAGTTATTTTTCCTCTATTGACGTTAAAGGAGCATAGTAACTCTATCTGTTCAGCAGCTTATAATAAGACTGGAGACAAAATTGTAACTGCATCTGAAGATCACACAGCAATGATCTGGAATGCAGAGACCGGCATTCTGCTTATTACCCTTAGAGGTCATACAGACTACGTGAGATGTGCGCAGTTTAATGCTCAAGGAGATAAAATTATAACAGCATCAAACGATGCCACTGCTCGAATTTGGAATTCTAAATCTGGTAAAGAAAGAGTACTTCTTAAGGGGCATAAGGACTCGGTCATCTGTGCTGCCTTTAATCCTTCAGGAGATAAAGTAGCAACGTCATCATATGACACTACTGCAATACTCTGGAATACAAAAAAGGGTGAAAAACTAAGAATTTTTAAAGGACACACCGATTTTGTTCGCTCAGTAGCATTTCATCCGACTAAAAACTACATTATAACAGCATCCGATGATAAAACTGCACTAGTATGGGATGCAGAAACCGGCAAGGAAATAGTAACTTTTAAAGGACATACCGGTTGGATTTATTCAGCAGTATTTAACTCTAGTGGGGATAAAGTTGTAACTGCTTCATATGATAAAACTGCACTAGTATGGGATGTTAAAACCGGTACAAAAATAATAACTTTTAAAGGACATACCGCCTGCGTTAACTCAGCAATGTTTAACGATGCGGGAGATACCGTGATAACTTCATCCGATGATAAAACTGCACTACTCTGGAATACGGAAACAGGTGAAGAAAAAATCGCTTTAAAAGGTCATAATGGCCCTGTCATTTGTGCTACCTTTAATTCTGCAGGTGACAAAGTTGTAACGTCATCGTTAGACGCGAGTGCACAAGTCTGGCGTATAAAAGACAGAGACTTAACTAATCCCCAGGTAAACGTAAACCCCCAAGAAGACACCGACTATCTTGATAAAGACACCGATGAACTGCCATGCTCTATACAATAACACTCGCCTCATATGAGTTCATAGTGTCGAGCATATTTTTACCGAGAAACCAGTCGACTTATTAAGGAGCGCCAAAAACCCGATGAAGAACTTTCTTCGAGTATACTTTACTCTACTCTGTGTTACGGTGTATGCGATGGAAAAGGATATTTCAGTGAATACGCCCCGTCAAGACCTCCTCATTATTACAACTCCTCTTTTACAGTTGAGTCAAAAGAAAGACCCTCTTTTTTGGGCAACGTGTAATCTCACAAAGAACAAGGTCATCTCAGGAACCTGGAGCTTGACAGCACTAGTGTGGGACGAACTTCCCTCTACCGGAGGTTCAAACTCTTAAAGGCCATACAGGGAGTGTCTGTCATGCAGCATTTAACCCTACAGAGGATAGCATTGTAACAGCATCATGGGATAAGACCGCAATACTGTGGAATCCTAAAACCGGGGAAGCTATAAAAACACTAAAAGGACATACACGTTTTCTTACGCACGCTGCCTTTAATAGTCTTGGCGACAAAGTTATAACCGCATCGGATGATTCAACAGCAAAAGTATGGGATGTAACAACGGGGAAATTAATAGCAACACTTCAAGGATCTAAAAGCCCTCTGACTCATGCAGAATTTAGCAATGCAACTGATCTTATTATGACCGTATCATGCTCAAAAAATAAGGCTATCAAAATCTGGGATGCAATCGACTATACAAAAACAATGTCACTTCCTGGAAATAAGGCACTCTTTAGCCCTTCTGGAAACAAAATTATAACGATACACTCAGCCTTTACAGCAACACTCTGGAATGCTCAGACTTTACAAGCATTAACTACCGAAAAGCCACTCATACTTCAAGGACATACGAATCGCATCAACAGTGCAGTATTTAACTCTGCAGAAGACAAAGTGTTAACTATTTCAAAAGATAAAACTGCACTACTCTGGAACGCCTTAACTGGTACCGTTTTAGTAACTTTTAAAGGGCATGAAAAAACTATTATCTCTGGAGCCTTTAATGATTCAGAAGACCAAATCGTAACCACGTCTAAAGACCATACGGCAAAAATTTGGGACGCGAAAAAAGGAACTCTCTTAGTAACTTTAGGAATAGCTTCTACACTAAAAGATATGAATCTCTACTTTTTTACCTGGGCTCTCTTTAATAAGACAGATGATCACCTTATTACCCTCTCTACTAGACGCACTTTAGAGCTCTGGGACATTTCTTCTGTTAAACAAATCGAACTCGACAAGGCCGAATTTCTTAATAAAGGAACCAAAGAGCTTGACTGCTGCCTTCAGTAAGAGCTATAGCTTTAAAAAAATCAGATATTTTTCTCAAAATAGTTATAGAGTATAAGCAGGTTTTTCAGGTGTAAGATTTAGAAAGTAAATTAAATACCTCATAGATTATGAACTTCCCTCCTAACTGTTATAGATAACCCCTCATTAACACGATCTGCCTGTCTCATTGTCCTCCTTTAAGAGAAAGTTCACCTAAAAAATTACCCTCTTACCATTCTCTTGTAGACTCGTAGAAAAGAGTCCTTATGAGGCAGGTGTCATTACAGTGATTCGCGCAATCTACCTAGCTCTCGCAAGTAATTGTATCTTTATTTAATTTATGCTATAATTATTTTAGTATTTTTAAAAAATTTAAAATAAAAGTAAAAAATATTTTAATAAAAAAACAGCACGCTTAAAAAGTTTCTTTATAGCGCTTAAAACAGAATGAACTGCATTAAGGATACAAAAAATATAAATTTCTCAGAAAAAATCACAACTAACGGGTCTTGCTCTGTTGCACTACCCCCTTATTTCAAACACCACAAGACAGCATAGGGAAAGCATAGTATACTACCACCTAGTGAGGGATCTGAAACATACCTAATATGATCCACCAAAACACTGACGTTCTCCAAACAGTTCATTGCAAAATGTAGTATTTTACTTACCTCTTTAAACATACCATTACCACGGAAATACCATGAAAAAAATAGTTCTTGTAGCCTTAACCACCTTTCATCTTTCTTCAATGGACCAACTAACTACTATCAGCTCTCTAGAAGATATCAAAGATCAGTCACAGGTACTAAACAGTCCTGAAAAAGCACCTACTCTACATCTTCTGCAAGCATTTAACAAAGAAAGTCATTCTCACTATAATCCTTTGCAC
>JACDFK010000070.1 GCA_013815795.1 Candidatus Babelota bacterium
GGACTCTACTGAAGGCCTTATCGGATTATCAAAAGCATTCTTGTATTTTTAATTATAATTTATTTGAAATCAAAGTCAATTAATTATATCCATATAGAAAAATTAAAAACTGCAGGAAGATGAAAAATTGTAGATTTTTATCTAAGGGGCTCATGAGTATTTTAGAATCACCTATTTGAAATCTACTGAGGTGAGAGACTTATTAAAGAATATGCTTATTTGCTTTGTTTTCAATAAGAGGGAAGATTAAAGGTAGTCGAATGTATGAGTAGATTTTTCTAGCCTCTGGGTTTTTGGAAAGTTTATAGTACAATTACAAAAAATATTTACACCTAGGTAGGTATTTGCCTGCACTTTATAACAAAATGATTGCTTTTTTGTAAAAATTGGAGACTCTAATCGTTAGAATTGTGTAATTACTCAGGAGCCCTAATTTTTTTGTAATTTCCTAGATGAGTAAGATTAGGCAAATTTAATATAGGATTGACCATTAAGTACTGCTACAATGCCTTGCATTATGTTTTTATTTTGTTTGCGTGCGGTATTCAAGGCGGATGCCTAATGGGCTTATCGGTAACGATTTGAAAGCGTAGCTCTGATGTGAAACGCCATACAATGCAGCCGGAGAAATAAGAGACACGTAGTAGTGTATACCAAAGTGATCCATAAGAAGGTGAGTGGGCTCATCTGCGGATATAGAGCGATAGGGTAGATATTTTGGAGGGATAATAACATAAAATTCCTTCGCTGAGCTAATAAATTCTCTCTGCTTTTTACATTCGGTTAACCGCGGCGCGGGCCGATGCATTAAAGATATGGTCCTGTATAAGGTGCTCCAAAGTAAAGGAGCGTTGCCCTTTTGCTCGAATTTCTTTTAGGTAAGTTGTGAGGTTCATTATATCCTTTAAATTACGTTTTTCGTAACGATAAGGATATTTTACCTTTAATTTCTGAAAAGGTTAACGTATTCGTATAATGAGGTAGGATGAATGCTGCTGGCCTGTTTGTTAAAATAAATCGATAATTTAATTCTATCAGAGAGGTGTTGCATTTCATATTAGATTAAGCCCTTTTAAGCCGGGTGAGCGTCACTTTTTTATAAGGTAAAATCATAGTCAAGAGTTGATTCAATTAAAAGAGGGGTCATATGACGAGTGATATAGTGAAGAAGAGATTGAAAAAGTGCCTCTTTAATTTCATTCTGCATTGTACTGCTCATCATAAGAGTAGGTATGCAAGCAAAATTAGAGATAAGAGTTTTTTAAAGGAGTATTCCTGGTTTTTCTTACTTTTATTAAAGGGTATCTATTGTATCATTATAAAAAGGTGCATACTCACTGATAAAAGCCTTTTGTTGAGCTTGCCAGTGAGTAGTATACAATTTTCAAGACTGCGTCATTGTTTCGGGCTGCTAGATGTTAAGAGCTTATGGAGCTCTTTTTCAGTGCCCAGCTTTAATGCAGATTCAGGGCGTGTTTTTGTTGATAATTGGCCTGAATCTTGAGAGCGTTGCCAAATAATAATAGTTTCATCAGCAGATCCCGTTGCGATTCTATTTCCATCAGGGCTAAATGCTACTGAAGTGATACTTTTGGTATGCCCTGTAAGCTCTTTTAGTTGTTTTCCTGTTTCAACATCCCACAAACGTGCGGTTTTGTCCTCGGATCCTGTAAGCACAGTTAGACCATCAGGGCTAAATGCTACTGAATTAATATCCCCTGTATGGCCTTTGAGCTCTTTTAGTTGCTTTCCTGTCTCAATATCCCATAGACGTGGGGTTTTATCATATGATCCTGTGATAGCAGTTTTACCATTAGGACTAAATGCTACTGAGGTGATACGGGCTGTATGCCCTGTAAGCTCTTTTAATTGTTTTCCTGTTTTAAGATCCCACAGACGTGCGATTTTATCAAAGGATCCAGTAAGAGCTTTGCCATCACGGCTTAATGCTACTGATGAGATAAGGCCTGTATGACCTTTTAGTTCTTGTAGTTGTTTTCCTGTCTCAACATTCCACAGACGAGCTGTGTTGTCTTTGGATCCAGTAAGAGCCGTTTTCCCATCGGGGCTAAATGCTACAGAAAAGATGCTATTTGTATGTCCTTCTAATATTTGCAGTTGTTTTCCTGTCTCAACATCCCATAAACGAGCGGTGTTATCATCCGATCCCGTGAGAACAGTTTTTCCATCAGGGTTAAATGCTACTGAACGAATCCAAAGTGTATGCCCTTCTAATCTATGTAGTTTTTCTCCTGTCTCAACGTTCCACAGGCGTGCTGTTTTATCATATATTCCTGAGACAACAGTTTTTCCATCAGGGCTAAGTGCTACGGAACCGACAGAGACCCATTCTTTTATTTTGTTTAAAAGTGAAAAATCATATCCAAGAGTGGATTCCATCAAAAGAGAGGTTATATGACGAGTGACATCCTGAGGAAGAGATTGAAAGGGATTTTTTTTAATCTCTTCCATGCATTGCATCGTTCCTCCTAGGAGTAGGTTTGCAAGCAGAGTTAGAGATAAGAGTCTTTTTATAGTAGTATTCATGGTTTTCCTTACTTTTATTAAAGGGTTTTTATCTGTTATTGTATCATTATAAAAAGGTGCATACTCACTGATAAAAGCCTTTTGTTGAGCTGGCCAGTGAGTAGTATACAATTTTCAAGACTGCGTCATTGTTTCGGGCTGCTAGATGTTAAGAGCTTATGGAGCTCTTTTTCAGTGCCCAGCTTTAATGCAGATTCACGGCGTGTTTTTGTTGATAATTGGCCTGAATCTTGAGAGCGTTCCTCCATAATAATAGTTGTATATTCAGATCACATTGGTATCTTATTTTCACCAGGGCTAAAGGCCAATAAATAAACCCTCTCTGTATATCATTTAAGCTTTTTTAACTGTTTTTCCGTCTTACCATCTTACAGACGTACTGTTTTATCAAATGATACAGCAAGAGCAGTTGTGCTCTCAACGCAGAATGCACCGAACATACCGAAGATGAAGCTTGGAATAGTTTTAGCTGAACATCCGTTAAGCCAGGTAGGGTATTTATAATAACATAGCATTTCAATGTGTCATAAGTAAATATTTTATAATATATTATATATATAATTTCAAATTTAATTTAAAAAAAAACAAGAATCAGATGGTAAAAGTTTTTTTACTGAATATTACTATTGTCACTCTATTTTTATGTAATGCATAATCGCCTATCGAGCGGGGGGGTGAACATGAAGTGTATGACATCTACAATAAAGCTTGTACATAAATCATAGAGATAGTTCCTTTTCCAGGGGATATGAACATGATTTTTCTCCTATGACTACTAATTTTTATCAGTTGATACCATCGAAATTACTAGTTTTCTCCAATTTTTATAAGAATTTTACTTTATAGTCCTTTCATCAGAAGAGCCAATTTTAGATGAAAGTAGGTATATGTTAGGGTACTCTCTGCTGAAACTTCTTATTTAATTTTTTATCGACGAAATTATAGAGAGTAATACAACGTAGCTATCGTAATTCAACTGGGGTAAGAATAGACTATTTTTAGATAATTCTTAGTGGTTTTTACTATTGTAAACTATCTAATCTTTTAGAAGATTTATTCCCCCCCCTGTTTTTTTGGAAAGTTTATGGTACAATAACAAAAAAATATTTACAGTTAGGTAGGTATTTTCATACACTTTATAACAAATTGATTGCATTTTTGTAAGAAATTAGAGACTCTAATCGTTAGAGTTTTTTTCGGAGTTTTTATATGGATGGAAGTGATAGCTATTTTATGGAGAAAGCACTTATGCTTGCAAAAGAAGCATATGAGCTTGATGAAGTCCCTATAGGGGCGTTGGTAGTATCGGCCGATAACATTATCGTAGGTAGAGGGTATAATGTCACTGAAAACCAGTTTTCTCAAAGCCGTCATGCAGAAGTATGTGCCATTGAGCAGGCGGGTAAAACACAAGGAGACTGGAGGATGGAGCAGTGTACCTTATACGTGACTTTAGAGCCATGCCTTATGTGCATGAGTCTGGTATGTCTAAGCAGGATTAGCCGCGTGGTATACGGTGCATCTTCACCTTTGTTTGGGTATACTCTTGATAAAGAGCTGTTGCCCTTTCATTATAAAAAGCATATAAAAGGAATTACCGCGGGTGTACGAGCGGATGAATCAAAGCTATTATTGGAGCATTTTTTCAAACATAAAAGAAAAGATGAGTAATGGTGAATAATTTGAAAATGATAAAAGAAGAGCTTTTAAGCCCTAACCAAGAGCTTGAAGAAGCTATGTCTGGAGTTGAAGTAGAAGAATCGAAACTATTGTTGGAACATTTTTTCAATCATAGAAGAAAAGGTGAGTAATGGTGAATAACTTAGAACTAATAAAAGAAAAGCTTTTGAACCGCAAACAGGAGCTTGAAGAAGCAATGTCGTTGTTGTACAAGGAAAAAGTGAGCGATGATCAGGTACAAGATACGGGAGATCAGGCGCTTTCTTCAGCTCTAGAGGAGATTAAAATTTCGCTTCATAATAATGAACTTGATGAGTATCAGATGATTGCGAAGGCTCTTGAAATGATCGATACTGGTATGTATGGAATGTGTATGGAATGCGGAAACCCGATTTCGGAGAAAAGGCTTCTCTCATTTCCTAATGCAACTCGCTGTCTTTCATGCCAAGAGGCATTAGAAGAAGGGCGATCTTAACAGTTGAAAGCAGAGGACGAAAGCCTTCTGCTTTTCGTTGCACGTTTAGAATAAAATAAAAAAGGGTACTAAGGCCGCATGTCTTACACAAAGTATGAGACTATGGTAAGTAGAAAACCTCCTTATAAGGGTGGAAAGCTTTAAATAAAGATATAATGAGAAGGACTTGTTTTATTTTTATGATGAGGATGAGAGTAAAATCTTTAGAATGCCTGCATAAAGCGGATTTTGAAAAATATAAGCTCTGTGGTATACTGGAAAAAGTATACTTTTTGTGTGGTAGAATAGGTGCGTGCCGATGTAGCTCAGCTGGTAGAGCAACTGATTCGTAATCAGTAGGTCGTCGGTTCAAATCCGATCATCGGCTCCAGATAGTTTAACTAATAATACAGGATTTTTTATGGTAAAAAAAGATATGAAACCAACCGCTGCTAAAGGTGTAAAGGCATCTTCGCTTGCGCCACTTGCAGGTGGGACTGGTCGTCGTAAATCTGCTGTGGCACGCGTATGGCTAAGACGTGGAAACGGTGCTCTTATTGTTAATAAACGAGATTACGCTGCGTATTTTGATACTGAGCTTACAAGAAGGGCAGCATCGCTTCCTTTTGAAGTATATCCTCATACTGCTAAATACGATATTGAGACGAACGTTTCAGGCGGCGGTCTTTCCGCTCAAGCTGACGCTATAAAGCTTGGTATTGCTCGTGCACTTTTAGAACTTAATCCTGAAATACGTTCTTTGTTGAGGCAAAACGGACTTTTATCTGTTGACCCTCGTGTAAAAGAGCGTAAAAAGTATGGGCAAAAAGCTGCTCGTCGTAAGTTTCAATTTGTTAAGCGTTAATAGTCAGCGGGATTTCTTATGTGTAGTGTTGTTGGGTATGTAGGAAAAAATTTGAGTCGTGCATTTGTGATAGAAGGACTTACACGTCTTGAATATCGTGGATATGATTCGGCCGGTTTTGCATGCATACATTCAGCTGACAACAGTATCATGTATACGAAATCCCAAGGTGGTATTTCAAATTTATTACGTAATTTTGAAACATTTCCGATTGATGGGTATGTTGGCATGGGACATACCCGTTGGTCAACTCATGGGGCTGCCTCAGTCGAGAACGCTCATCCTCACTTTGACTGTAATAAAAAGATATCGATTGTTCATAATGGAATTATCGAAAATTTTCATGAGCTTAAAAAGATGCTGCAAAAACAGGGACATCAGTTTAAATCTCAGACAGATACTGAAACTGTAGCCCATCTTTTTGAGTCGCTTTTAAAAGAGCATAAAAATTTAAAGTCTGCTGTTTTGGCGCTCGTTAACCTTTTAGAAGGTGCCTATGCCTTTACTTTGATGTTGGCAGACTATCCTTCACTGTTGGTAGTGGTACGAAAGCGTTCTCCCGTCTGTATAGGTAAAGGAGAGGACGAGATGTTTATAGCGTCAGATCTTCTAGCTTTTGCGGGTAAAACCAATAAGGTGCTTTTCTTGCCTGATGAATGTTATGCTTTTGTAACGCGTAACTCCGTGGAGCTTAACGACTTTAATGGAGTCTCTTTACCTGTCTATTTTCAGGTTATTACCGTTCCCTGGACTGCTGATTTAAAGGGTGGACACGAGCATTTTATGCTTAAAGAGATTTATGAGCAAAAAAAGGTAATTCAAGATACCGTTCATAATAACAAAGCTGACGAAAACTATTTGTGGAAAAAGCTTGGCCTTACTCGACTACAGGTGCAAGATCTACAGGTACTGAAAATAGTTGGATGCGGTACTTCTTGGCATGCTGCACGAGTCGCACAGTTTTTTTTCGAATCTATAGCGAATGTCCGTACTGAAGTTTTCTTAGCTTCAGAGTTGCGGTATCAGCCATTTTTTAAAGAAACTAATAGCGTTGCTGTTGCTATAAGTCAGTCTGGTGAAACAGCTGATACACTCGAAGCCATAAGGTTTTTACGCCAACATGGCATGCATACTCTTGCAGTTGTGAATGTGGTCTCAAGTACTATGGTGCGTGAAACACAGGGATATCTTCCTATCTATGCGGGACCTGAAGTCTCTGTGGCATCAACAAAAGCGTTTTCAGCTCAAGTAGCTGCATTGTACTGGTTAGCCCATAAGATAGCATTCGAAAAGGAACTTATTACTGAACGAGCTTTAAATGCGGCAGAAAATGAGCTTTTAGTGGTGGCCGAAATTCTTGAAAGTACTATCGAAAAGTATAAAAATGATATTATAAAGAAACATGCTGAGCGCTATGCGCAGGCTCCTTATATAATCTTTTTAGGCCGACATGTTAGTTATCCTTTTGCTTTAGAAGCGGCATTAAAATTAAAAGAGCTTTCCTATATTTTTGCTGAAGGGTTCCCTGCAGCGGAACTTAAACATGGCCCCTTAGCGTTGGTAGATACCAATGTTCCCGTTATTATTTTTTCAGTTCTAGATCCGGTCTTATATCCAAAACTTGTAGCAAATGCTCAAGAGGTAAAAGCTCGAGGTGCTCATCTAGTAGCTTTTGCTTTTGAGGGACAACAAGAGCTTATACAGCTTGCGGATGTCGTATTTACTATTCCTCACGTAAATCCTTTATTAGGTCCTCTAGCTATGACTGGATTAATGCAGTTCTTTGTCTACGAAATTTCTCGATTCCTTGGACGCCCTATCGATAAACCTCGAAATCTTGCAAAGTCGGTAACGGTTGAATAGAAATCCGCTTACTACAGAGGGGTATTTTTTTGTCGCTTTATAGGATGAAAAAATACATTGTTTGGAGAGAGTCAATTTTTTGTTTAACACCGATAAAAGGACGTTAAAATCTG
>JACDFK010000071.1 GCA_013815795.1 Candidatus Babelota bacterium
ACAGCATATTGGGTAGGAGCATCCTTAAAAGCTAGTGCTGTAAGGCGTGTCATATTAAAGTTTCCTTTGGGATGATGGGCGGCTTTCTTATAGTATTCCCAAGCCTTTTCTGAGCTTTTATTGCTGGTTCCTCGCTTGTTTTCGTACATCCATCCTAGGTTATTATACGCTTCAACTACCCCTTGGTTGGCCGCTTTGAGATAGAATGAACAGGCTTCTTCTTCTTGCTCGCATGGCCCCTGTGTGTCATACAGATAAGCTACCATAAATAACGCTAAGGGATCTCCTGCTTGAGCAGAAGAAATATAATTATTCAGCATCCTCTCAGAAAAAGCAATATTATTTACATCTATGCATTTATTAAGATGTCTTACACTATCTATCCGTCCAGGCACATTAAAGGTGGGAAAACTATCTCTTAACTCATCCTTATTATCAATCTGGGCTCCAATAAAACATGCATTGTAGAAATCTGTCTGTGCAGGATCAATAGTTCCTAAAAGAGCTTGTGTGAAATTACAGCTCTTGGCGTTGAGCCCTGCTAGAGAAAAATTCCGTAAGTCTAGGTTGCTTAAGTCTTCCTTTACTGCGTTTTTTGTTCGTTGTATTAGTTCAACCTTATTTTCTATAATACTCTCCGAAGCATTGCTGGGAGCATTAAACCATGCAATGACTAATAAAGTAGAACAGCATGTATAAGTAATTTTATTCATAAGAACCTTTCAACGTAATGTAAGAAAAACTGAGTTCTGGATAAGAAAAGTACACCCCAAGGGTCCTTACTATGGTTCCGTTCTGGCGTTAATTTTATCTTTTGGAAGAAATCACGTGATAAGTAAACCGCTTTAAAACCAGAACTTTTACAACAAGTGAATATAGTGATGAATATAGTGCAAGATATTTGAAAAAGCAATTTGCACAAATCATAGAGAATTATGGATTTTTAGCTGTATTCTATTTTATTTATCACAAGCAAAACGTTGTGAAGCCGATAGAAAAATCATTTCTTGGTCTCTTTATTGTTCTTATTTACACGAATAGCATGATAGAAATCATTAATTGACTCGAGTCATAGCTAACTGGGAATAGCAGTGTTTTCTTCATAAAAAGTTTTTTATCATAAAAGGTATAAAACATACTATAAGAATAGATGCTAAGTAAAACAGTTTTAATGCTTCGACATTTGGAAATGCTCACTAGGCACACTGTAGCATAAGGAAATATGTACAGCTTCTTATAGCATATTTTGTTCTTCCGGAGCTCATGGGTGTTGATTTATCTGCACCTGCAGCAGGGGTTATAACTTTAGGTCTCTGTTCTGCCGCGTATCTAAGCCAGATTATCAGAGAGAGTATTAATGCTATTCCAAGGGGACAATGGGAAGCAACTCAGGTCTTGGGGTATACAACGCCTGCTGCTCTGAGATATGTAATTCTTCGTCAAATAGTGCGCTCGGTGGTTCCTGCGTGTGCCGGAGAACTTGATCAGTTACTTGCACCTCAATAATTTCTGCTATTGGGGTCCTTAAAATCACTGGTGCTGCAAAAAACATTATTGCCCGAGAAATGAACCCTCTTACTATGTATGCAACAATTGCACTAGTCTATCTACTTTTTTCATCGCTTAATGGCATAACTGCTGCATTAGAAAAGAGAGTAACCTTATGATTATCGTTCGTGAATTAAGCGCGTCGGTAGATACACAAAAAAGCACTAAAAAAACGATCCTTAAAAGGGCGTCATGTGATTTTTCTACAGGGTCTATTACAACGTTGATTGGAAAAAACGGAGCAGAAAAAACAACTTTACTGCGTTGCATGGCTGGATTACAAAGTATTGATCAGTGAGCTCTCTATCTAAAAAATCAGGATTTAGCTGCTCTCTCACTGCAACAACGTGCCTCTTTAATCGGTTTTATTTTTCAAAATTTTAATCTTTTTCCCACCATGACGGTGCTTCCGAACTGTATGCAACCCCTGGTAGTAACACAGTCTTTGGATTTCACTACTGCACGCATTCGTGCTTTAGAGAAGCTCAATAGTTTGGGAATGGAAGCTTTTGCAGAAGGTTATCCGGTTAATCTTTCTGATGGACAACAACAGCGAGTTGCTATAGCTCGGGCACTCGCTTTAGGCCCCCAAGTTCTACTGCTGGATGAGCCCTCTTCCGCGCTTGATCTGCAAAACACCATGGTTCTAGTCCATATTTTAAAGAAACTATGTGTGCAAGATGCTCTTACGGTTGTTCTGGCAAGCCAGGATATGAATTTGGTAACAGCCCTTCAAGGCAGTATTTATCTGGTTAGCGAGGGCCAGATTTCTCCAGATGAACTGTTAATTAATAATTTTATTATAGTTTAATGATACTACTCATACAATAATGAATCTTTAGTAACCTGAAGATTCATTATTGTATGAGTCAATTACTTCTTATTGCGGATCACTATATCACTATAAGGTCGTATGAGTATCTCAGGAAACTTTCTTACTAAACGGGGGCCTTACAGTCTAAGGTATGCTGGGTGCTTTGCCGTATAAGGTTATTGGCAACATTAGCCACGGGTATGGAAAAGCCTCAAGACGCTAATTTTCTAAAAGCTGTAGGTGTGGGATTTGCTTCCATATAGGCAATAATAGATGCTGCTCCCTGTTCGGGGGTCATATGCGTTGTATCGAGCTCAAGATCATAAATAGCACCAAATGCTTGCACAGCCTTATGGGCTCCGCATACCTGGCCCTCTACACGTCCTCCGCCTGTGAACCAATCTTTACGTTGACTTTCTCTTCGTTCAGCTTCTTCTAGAGATGGATTGATATGTATAAAAAAGACTCGAAAATCTTTCCATCCGCGTGCAGCTTCTTCTAGTATTGTCTTTTCCCAAATTACTCCTTCAACGAGTACATTAAGTCCGGCGTTCCCCATCCCAGCGATTGCAGCTATAATACCCGTTGTTAGTTTTTGTGCAAGGGGCCCGAGTTTAACAGAGGTGCATGGTTTAGACCCACCTGTCTCTTTTACAAAATAAATACCTTGTTTGTTGTGGCGCTCTCCTTCACGAGGCAATGCCGGAAGATAAGATGATGGAAGCATAGCGACAAAAGTATCCGTCGGTGCGTATAAATACGGCAGTGTAAGTTGTTTTTGCAGTGCCTTAGCAATAGATGTTTTGCCAGAACTCGGTGTACCTATCATAAATACTAGAGTGGTTGGCGCCTGCTTAGGAAGGGAATTTTTACACCCTGCACTTAGCAAAAGGGTTGCAATAAGAATTATAACTATCCTACTATTTCTACTCATTAGTGCACCTTCCTAACTGTAAAGAGTCTTTAAAATAACTAATGTCTGCTTTATTGAAGGTTCTTACTATCTAAGACAACTACTAAATTCTATGGCAAATCAAGGGCGATTTTAAGCGCTTTATTTACTAAATTCATGGTTTTATAGTCTAAGGTAGACAATTTTTTTGAAAATCTTTGCTTATCAACTGAGCGGAGTTGATCAAGTAAAACTTTACAATCTTTTTGATCGATTACTAGCCCGACTTCAAAGGGATACACTTTCTTAACCGACGAAGTTATAGGGGCCATACTAACACGTTGGCTATATTCGTTACCGCTATCGCTTGAAACCACTAAAGCCGGTCTTATTTTGTTAATGTCTGTACCTACGGTTGGATCTAAATTTACCCAATAAATCTCTCCACGCTTAGGGAAATTAATCCTTTCATCCCTCTTATTCCAGAGATTTCCATTCTTTAATAGTGTTGAGTCTGTCAGGGTCTTTGCTGGCCTGCAAATAGGCCTCTTTAAGGGCTTCTTTTTTTTCTTGCAAAGCTTGCTCAAGCGCTTGAGCAACAAAATGGCTTAATTTTCTCCGATCAATCATAGAATGAAGCATAGTGTTTAGTTCTACAGGGATTGAAAATGTTACGCTTATTTTTTTATCTTGCTTCATATGCTCGCCTATCAGTGCGATCTTATATCTACTATACCATGAATGTTTATACCATACAAAATAAACTGTTTCCAATAAGCCATACGACTTTCGATAAAAATAGAACTAAATCTTTTACCTCTATGGTCTAAATAAGCATAGGAAAGTAACCTTAATGATACCCAATAATCTTTCTAAATCAGTTTCCCCCGAATGCTAGCAATGTAGGGTATAAGATGCTTTAAGAATTAAATAATGATGGCTCAGGAGAAGTGAATTTTTTATCACGTAGTGTTAATTAGAAAGTACATGAGTGAATGCCTTTTACTATAGCTTTAATCTACTTTGTTTTTTTCGTATCGATTTTCTTATGCAGGGGACAGTCCGTTAGGTACCATTTTATCGTAGTAATTGAATTTTTATAGCAGCAACTTTTTCTTAATGGCTAAAACAATCTCAGGGAATTCTTTTTTATAATAATCGCCACCAAAATGTCCCTGAGTAGTATATTCATAGAACTCTGAATTCAAGCGTTGGTGAATGAATCGTGCTTCCTTTATAGGTATCCACGGATCATCGCTTGAGGCAAACTGTACCACCCATTGCTGATTCTCTTTAATAGTGTGCCAATTCCAGGGTTCATCAAAGTAACCACTTAAGCGCTCGGTTTCTATTCCTAAATCGGTATGCATTGCAGCTATTAAAATAGAGCCTAGCAGTTTATTATGTTCAGCAAAACGCATTGCAGCAAGTGCTCCTGATGAATGCCCAATAATAATTGTATATTCGTCGGCCTTAAGCTCATCTTTCAAAAAAGGTAACCAATAGCAAGCTCGTGCTAGGGGTACATCAGGAAATTGACGAGCAATAACAGATAAATTCATCTTCTCCAGTTCCCTTTTAACATAAGGAAACCAGTTGTCATGGGGTGTAGAGTTACCATTACCGTGTATAAAAATGATTTTTATTCTCTTATAGTCCATAAACTGCCCTCCCTATCAGAATCCCACTCTACATATTAACTAAGATGAAAGTAGCTCTTTAGCTGACTTTTGTTATACCTTTTTTGCTAGTTCCTTACTAGCAGTATCTCTTATAACCTTATAAAAAATTTATTCTTTAACTGTTTTATTTTTCCAAAAAAAGAGAGCTTTTATTTTTAGCTGGCCCCTTTGAAGAGATTTGGTTTTTACAGTCATCATTCTTTTATAAAGGTATACATTGTTCATCTTTTTCATTTTTTTTTGCCTCAGTTGACACAAAATAGCTGCAATCCATATTACAATCTACTGGACTGATTTCCTTCTTATTGCCTTCTTATTTGTTTTATTTCATCAGGATTAATGTATGTTATATAAGAAACATAGAACATAATCTTACCGAAATCCCTCTAGTACAAAGTTTTTCACAGATTTCGGTAAGATTATAAGCTTTTTCTAGTGCTAGCCGCCCCCATGGTGTCGTTCACTTTACTCTTGTGGAGTAAATCTTTGATACGTCAATGTACATGGTAAAAGTCCTTTTTGATAAAAGTGACCTCAGGCTAATTTATGAATCGGAGCCATCTGATTCATAAATTAGGTGTTCGTCTATCATGAACTGACGGGCGTTTTCATCCATTTCGTTTAAAAGTTTTTCTCTTTCTTCTTTTCTTTTCGATTGTATTTTTTTATAAGATACATAAATAGCATCAAATGTAGTTTTTGTCTGTGCCCTATCCCTGTCAACCTTTATAGGCTTATCATTATCAGTCATAATTCCATAGCTATACTGCCAATTATTATATCTTTCGACTCTACGCTGTGATTCTTCAACTGCTGATTGGAAATCATTATTATACTCCAACGTAATAGATATATTTATTTCAAAAATACTCGATTCAAGTAGAGGGTTGATATCTTGTATCCACCCGCCAATTAATTTTAACTGCTCTAAAGAAGAAAAGTTTTTAAAAGTAAAATCAACTGATTTTAAGGGGGATTTCCAGTCTGTAAGTTTGTCTAGCGTGCTCTTTATTAGATTGTCTATTCTCTCTTGAGCTATTCCTCTATAGTTACCGTCATGGTCAAATTCATCTTGAGCAAGTTTTTTACTATCCTTTTCACATATAGTGTGTATTTCATAGAGGCTTTTAGGGCCTGAATTAAAATAAATAATAATAGTTTGTGTAACCTCATCATTGGTTCGTGTTGAACTTACAAGATTAGTTATTTTATTAGTTTTTACTTCAATAACCTCATTCATCGATTTTACAGAAGCTGTGTTAGCTAGAATAATTAAAGCACCTAAAATCCTTAAAGAACTTACCATGTTATACTCTCCCTTATGTGTGTATCTGGTTTTAAAGATATATTCATCCATAGAATAAAAAGCTTTTGAAGTACTGAAAAGGCTTCTCAAACGGCTAAAATCTGAGGGCTCTCTTTTCACTTCTACCGGCCTATTTCTTTTAATTGTTGAGTTTATGCACACTACACGGAAAGTCAATAATGTAAATGTGAAAAGTGTAAAGAAGCCCTTTCGTACGTTAGTGTAAACTCCTGAAATTTTTATTGTAGGGGTGCGTTTCCTCCTTGTAGATAAAAATTGTTTGAGGTATGATACAGATCTTTGAAGAAGGTGTTAGAGTGATCCGGTCAGTTTTCTGATGAGTAGATTACTGAGTACTAGACCGGGATAGCCTTTTTTCAAATAGAGTCTTTCAGGAACGTTTTTCCTGCATAAATCCACCTCAACAAAAAAAAATTACTTATTAAAATATTGACAAATATAAAATAATAATGATACTATGTCTAATAGATCTCTATGATAATGATAGGTTTTCAACGTTACTAAGTTACTAAAAAACTAAAAATGAGAAAATTCTACTCACACCACCACTAACATTTACTTCCGTTAGCGAGGGCTAATAAGTAAGCAGTTTCTTTACTGAAGGTGAATAGCGTGCCTATCAAACTCGACTCTCTAACTATATTTTTATAACCTATTAAACTCTCAAAGGAGCTCTTATGCAAAAGATACTAGCATTACTCATGCTTTCTGCATTTCCTTTTTGTGCACATGCAATGGAAGTGGAAAAGAATATGAGTACTCAAACAAAAAACAGTATTGAAAAAAAGCTTGGGTCGAACAAGTATAATCCTTATCCCTACAGCCCCACCAAGATCGCAATAGAACAACTCAGTCCTGATAAAACAAAAATCGCTATTCTCGATGAGACCGGCCTCGTGTCTATTTGGAGCAATCGTTCTGGTCGATTGATTGATAGAGACTTAGCGGAAAAGGAAGGAAAGGTGGAATCTATCGAATTTAACGAGGACAGCACCGCAGTTATCGTGACCACCCCCAAAGGCAAGCAAACTTTCGATATTATCGATGATCCTCTTCTTTTAGAGATAATTAAAAAAGACCTTCGGCATCCCGAAGCGGCTTCAGTATGGAAAAAAATCCTGAGTCCTGACAAAACAACATTAGCTATCCTAGATGATTTTGGTAATATCAGACTTTATGATGCCATTTTCCATGGATCTATTAAATTTATACCAGCAAAAGAAGTAAAAGGCTATGGCAAAAAAGATATAGCATTTAAC
>JACDFK010000072.1:0-4643 GCA_013815795.1 Candidatus Babelota bacterium
AGCCCATCGTTTATTGTAATTATTTACATGATTGCGAGGCAGCATTGCAACATTGCTAATTTGATACGTAATGATAGTAGAGTTATTTTTATTCAAGCGCTTTACGCAGGTTATAGAAACCAATTCGTCATGCCAGAAAGCTTTTACTGTTCTGCAGGACTTTTTTCCTCTTAACTGTAATTTTTCGCACTCTCTCATTTTAACAGTACTGTTCGGTTTATCCTTATGGAGAGCTATTTTACGATTAGAATGGAACCGCATTTCAAAGTTGATACTTCTTTCATTGCACCATGTAATCATTTTTGATGAAGCATAGAGCCCATCCATAAGAACTATTTTTATCTTTATTTTATCTTTAAGCTGATCTATAAGTTCTTGAGCTATTTCTACCTGGGTTTTATAGTGACCAGGAGAAGACAGTTCTTGTTTAATCCACAATGTATGCAGAACATGAAGAGCGATTCTGCCATCACTTATCATAGCTACAACTGAACAAAGCGATCGGAAGGTTGTTTTAGAGACAGGATCATAGATATCTCCTGTCCCTTCGATATTTTTCGAATACATTTTATTAATTATTGTATCATCTATGATTATATCTACTTTGTTATCACCAAAATACTGTTGTGCCTTGCAGATGAGTTCATTCGCATCAATACACTCATCTTTTAGAATACGTAAAACAGTATCTCCACTTTTGTTAAGTGTTTTAGCGAGTGCTTCTGCAGTTTTTTTACGAGGCATTGACAAGATTAACATCATTGGGTAATATAATTTTCGTTCGGTACCGATCATTGGGCTCTCCTATACAGTTTAATTCACTAGTAGTAGAGCCCAATTCTTTTCAAAAGTCAATATGGTACAGATTTTTCAATAGTTTTGCGGAACTCCTGATCTAACATTTAAAAACACCAGTATTACAAGGGAAACTCTATGAAACTGCTTAAAGGTTCGTTAGTATATGTAATACCGCTAATAAGCGCCCTAACAATAGACTTCCACGTTTTCGGCATGAATTCTCTTCATATAAGACAGAAAAGTGAAATCCCTCATAATCTTGTACTACTCTACAGCGCTGATCAAAAGACTGTCAGCATCAAAGATATCTCTACGGGAAAAGAGCTTCTAAAAGCGCCCTATGAAGATCAGATTACAGGCGTAATGTGTTGTCCTAAAAATAAAATAATAGTTGTGCGCTATAATAATGGTTCTGCTCATCTGTGGGACAGCTCTCTACAAAAACGCTTTCTAATAGTCTCACATGCTGACCACATAGCAGACGTGATATTTTACCATGATACCTGTAGTATACTTATCTATTTTATCGATCGTAAAACGAGCATCATTGATATAATTGCATCTGATAAACCTCGTGCATTATCACATACTGAGAAGGTCACAGCACTTATTTTTAGTGCCGACAAGGAAATGGTACTTACCTGTTATAATGATGGCACAGCCCTCGTATGGAATCTCATTACGGATACAGAACTTTTCCGAACAGGCGAAAGTGACTTTTTGATAAAAAAAGCAAAATTCGATCTCACCAATAAAATGTTACATCTTCGATACAGTAATGAGGTAATCCACCTATGGGATATCTCTACACGAAAACTTCGCTTTATAGTAGATGATGGTGCACAGCTCGATACCATAGTATTCAATTGCGATAATGAAATACTCTATATGAGCTATAAAGATGGAACCATCCATTTTTGGGATGCGATTACCAAGACAGAACTTTTTAGACTACACGATGCTGACGACGTAGGTGATATACAATTTAGTTCTAATAATGAGCTCATGCTTATACGTTATAGAGATAAGACAGCCGATCTATGGAACCTTACTTCGCAAAAACGGCTTTTTACAGTCCCCAATGCCGACAAAATCAATAACGCACTCTTCAGCATTGACAATACCATGGCACTTTTCAGTTATACCAATAGCATAACCCATTTTTGGGATCTCAAAAATGAACAACTACTCCTTATTATATCTCATGTAAGTTCAATTCATAAGGTGCAATTCGATATTGACCATCGAATACTGGGCATTTGCTACGAGAATGGATCTACCCAATTCTGGAATAGTACTACAGGAAAAGAATTTTCTACGCCTTTATAGTCTCAAAAAAAGCTCCCCTACTTATTAAAAATGGGAAGAAATATATAAAACAGTTTGGTAAAACTTAGTCATAGCATTACCATAACTTACTGATTAAAAGGTGTAGTGTTCTTTAACTATTCTTTCACTTTAAGTGAAAACCAATGCATCATATACTCTTGAACGTCCGAAGGCATACTCTCAAAGATAGCATATTCAAGACTATTTTCGGAGATATGAAAATGGCCGAACGCTCTTTTTTCTTCTGAAGCTCTTACCAGTAACCAGGCTTGGACGAGACTACTCTTCTGGTCGATCCACTGACGTGCGGGAGAAGAATCTAAACACCATATGCATACATTATGATCAAAGGAACCGGTAAGAATAGTTTTCTCATCGGGGCTAAATAGTACTATAGAAACACTCTCCTCATGTCCTTTTAACTGTAATAACTGAGTTCCACTCTTAGCATCCCATAGATATATCATTTTATCATGTGACCCGGTAAGAATAGTCTTGCCATCAGTACTGATAGCTACTGAAGTAACACTTTCATCATGTCGCAACTCTCTTATAAGCTCACCAGTACTACTATTCCATACACAGACTTTTCGGTCAAAAGAGCCTGTAAGAAATGTTTTTTGATCGGTGCTAAATACAACTGAACTAATCCAATGAGTATGGTGCTTTATTGAAAAACTTCGCTGTTTAGCCGATATATCCCACAAACAGACCGATTTATCCCACGATCCCGTAAGAAGTTTTGTCCCATCAGGGCTGAACGCTGCGGCAGTTATCCCTTCACGATGCCCTACAAACTGAGCTAGTGAACGTTCGTTCTCTATATCCCAGACACCAATTACCTTATTTTCAGGTTCTGTAAGGAGTAATGTACCATCTATGCTCAACAGTATACGATTAGCGCGTTTCAATGAAAATAGTTCAGCAAGCTGCACTCCTGTACTACTATCCCAGGAATGAGCTCTCCCATCTTCTGATCCGGTGTATATAATTTTACCGTCGAGACTGAACGTCATTGAACAAAAACAACCTCCCTCTGTCTTCAATTGTAGAACCTGTTGTCCACTTTCAAGGTCCCACAAACGAGCGGTACTATCACGTGAACTAGATAGCACCTTTTTTCCATCCCCGCTGAACGCTGCCGTAGTAATCCCACTCCCATGACCATTAAGAGTTTTAAAAAGCATGAAAGTATAATTTGATGAATCTTTTAATAACAGAGTTATAATATAACGACTAATTTCTAGGGGGACTGTTTTAAAATGCATAATCAAAAGCACATTAGAACAACAAGAGCTTGAAACTCTTTCTATCTCCTGTACGCTATAATTTTTTGTACATTCTAATAAGAATAACCTATAAAAGACAAAATCATTATGCTCGAGCCTTAAAAGAATCTCTTTTTTTGGATGTGCTGTCCAAGATGTGTCATTTTTTTCAACAAACAGACTACCAGTAGGATCCATACACCAGAGTGATACTGTAAAAAAAGTGATCAGATTTAGAAAAAAGCAATAAATTTTGTGCACGGAAACACTCTATGATTAGTTATAAAGGCCCAGTCTCTCCTAGATGAATCACTAGGCTTCGTTAAATTTTAAAAAAGATAAAATTTGAGCTATGATAGCACCGAAAATTAAGACGGCAATCTTTAAAAATCGGTACTATCATGCAAAAACAGTATATCAACGAAACGGCTTGGAACAAAATTTTAATTTTTTTAAAAAGCGTTAAAAAAAATTATTTGATCAGTGAGAGTAAATGTAAAATGTTTATAGAAGCATTATATTGGATGTCTCGAACGGGAGCCCAGTGGCGAGAACTTCCCTATACATACGGCAATTGGAATACGGTATTTAAAAAATTGAACGCTTGGAGTAAGAAAGAAATTTTTAGTGGGTTGCTGGCGTTTTGTGCCCAAGATCCTGATTTAGAATATATTTCAATTGATGCAACAATAGTGCGCGCCCATGCATGCGCAGCAGGTTATGGTGATCAAACAAATAAAGGTTTGGGTCGCAGCAAAGGCGGTTTTAGCGGATTTCCCGTTTTAGAAAGCATCCTGTACAAATTCTGCTTATTTAAACGCGTTTCTTCTGCTAAATCCGTAATAGAACCCCCGCGAGCTTCCAATACATCTCTTAAAGCTAGCAAAAAAACACGTTCATCTTCATCTGCAAGTGCCGCTTTTAAATAAGCAGCGGCCTCTTGAGGATCATGAAAATTTTCCCTTAAGAGTTCTTGAAAATCTCTGTATATTTTTTTGTCATTTTTCTGATCCCTTATAATGAGCCCAATATCTTTCAGCCTTAGCTATATCGCGTTCTTGGCTCCCTTTATTTCCACCTACCAATAAAACTACTAAAATATCTCTTTCTTTGCCAAAATATATTTGGTAGCCGACGCCATAATCAATTCTCAATTCCCAAACACCCACACACTTTTAAGTAATTTGCAACCTCCAAAATTACCAAGCATTACAAGTTTTAATCGAGCAATAACTAGTTCTCTAGTAG
>JACDFK010000072.1:4653-7443 GCA_013815795.1 Candidatus Babelota bacterium
CTAGTAGACTGATCTAAGGCCTTCAAGCAGTGAGCAAAAGGCTCTTTTTTAGAATTTGTTTGATAAAGTAGAATTGTTATATGGCTCATAGAAGGAGTTTAGCTTATAAGCTACCAAAGTTCAAACTAAGTATAGACAGAACCTAGAGATAAGCAGTTTCAAGATAGTGTTAAAAAATCGCAGGCCATTCCTCCCTTAAAACCCATCTAAAAACTTATTGCACACTGCAGCATGATGACTCATCACAACAGCTGCAACAGATACAACAACAGCTTTCTTCAGAATCTTCGTTCATTTGATCTATTAGATTGGAGCTCAGCATCATGTTCTCATCTACAGTAATATCCCACACACAGACTGTTTTATCTTCTGAGCTGCTTATAACCGTTTTTTCATCTAAGCCAAATTCTACTGATGTAACGGGCCCAGTATGTCCTCTTAATACTCTTCGTAGCTTCCCAGATTTGCTATCCCACAAAGAAACTTTTTTATCATGAGACCCAATGAGTACCGTTTGTCCATCTCTACTAAATACTGCCGAAGAAATTAGACCGTTGTGTCCTTTCAATACCGTTAAAAAAAAGCCTGTCGAAGCATTCCAAAGACAAACCGTTTTATCGCGGGAACCAGTAAGAAGAGTTGTACCGTCATGGCTAAATTTCACAACAGTTATTTGATCAGTATGACCTTCTAATCTGTTCAAAGATATACCTTCTGTGGTACCTGAAAGAGACGATACATGGTCATCATAACCACGGAAAAGCATTTCATCACCAGATTGCTCTGTGTTTGTATTCCACATATAGACTATACCCTCAGCGTCCCCAGAAACTATAGTATTTCCATTGGGACTAACTGCTACTGTAGTAACACAAACATCGTGTTTTAATGTAAATAATGGCTTTCCTTTTCGTGCATTTAAATAATGAGTTATAGTTTTGTGAGATTTACCCAACAATATATCTTCTAAGGGACCGGAGATACCATCACCACGTTGCAGCAATGACTCTTTATTTTCCATTTCGCAATTGGAATACCGAACCACAGTTTCATCGTTATCTTCTACCGCCTCTTTCGAGCTTTTAAGACTTGAGTTGCTCGATTCCAATGTATCTACTAAATTCATGCAGCAGATCTGAAATTCTATCAAAATACTGCTGAATAAAACAAACGATAGTAATTTTATAAAATAATAGTTCATAGTAGTTCCTTCATCCATCCATTTGTTCTGAATTTTGTCCGCAAAATACAATCAAACACGGTTGCAGTGAATACATACCATTCTAAGTAATTTTTCTTTATGCTAACATGTTTGTAGTTTGGGAGTATAGCTTGTTGACATTACAAATATCTAGAAAAAGATACTTCGATAAAGTCTGGCCTACAGATACTTTTAAATTTTATAAAAACCTTTGAAAATAACAAAAAACCTAATTGAGAAGTGATAGTTGAAAGGCAGCTCAGAGCATCGCCCATTTTTACAAATACCTACTTACGTTCAAAAGTATCTAAAACACCGGTATTCTCTTACTAGTATTACTCAAATAAACAATGCTCTGATCGATACAACGGATCTTGATAAAGACACTCATGAACTCAGGTGCTCTATACAATAAGATATGGATAAGACCCCAAGTCTCTTGGCACAAAAACAGAGTATAAAGAAGAAACAGGCTATACAAATCACCAGAAAACAATATACTAATAATAATATATTAAAAATTGAAAATTAAAATAAAGCTATCAAGAACTTATTAATCGATTTAATTCAAGACAAGCGAAAAAATAAAGAGATTCTTACTTAAAAACTCATGAATTATAAACGATATAAAGGAAATAACAGATGACCATTTTTAAAATCTCGAGTATAACTCTCACAATATTACTATCTCTCTCAATCCAATGCATGAATTAGTCTGATACCGTCGCGACCGATAATCCAAAGACAGCACAGGTAAGGCCCTCCCTTCAAAAAAACAGCATCTTCGGCTCCCCAAGTTCTTCCAATGAAGTACCGGCTAGTATACTGAAAGAGTTAGAAGAAATCCTTAGCTCTAGTTCTTTTCTAAATAACTTACGTTATTTTTTTTACTGTAGCAAAGAAATTTTTCCTCGCGACATCCAACAAATGATTGCTCATCTGCTAAGTAGCTTACTAATTGGAAACTGTTTAGATGATAATGTTGAACTCTTTAAAGAACTTAAAAATTATTCTGGTAATATTTGGTGCATAGCATTTAGTCCCGATGGAAAAACTTTTGTAACAGGATCTGATCATTACACAGCTTACCTGTGGAGTATCCCTACAGAAACCATCATAAAAGAATTTAAAGGACATCCTACTGGCAGATTAGGGAGATTATTTGATGGAATCACCTCAGTAGCATTTAGCCCCTGTGGGAAAATGATTCTTACCGGATCAAATAATTCAGCCTATTTATGGGATATCGAGTCTGGCAATCAACTCATGCAATTCACAGATTGTTCTGACTATGCTTCATTTGTAGCATTTGAACCTGAAGGAATTATAACTCGTTCTGACGATGGACCAGCTTGTCTATGGGATGCTACATCAGGAAAACAAATAAAAAAATTAAAAAAGTATCCTTATACAGAAAAAGGTGTCACATTTAGCTCCGATAAAAAATTACTTCTTAATTTGGACAATGAATATGGCATACATAAGCGGGAAGCGTACTTACGGGAAACTGAAACGGGACAACACGTAAGTACGTTCAAAGGTCATTCAGGAAACATCAGGGCATTCGAATTAAGTCCTAACGGTAAAAC
>JACDFK010000073.1 GCA_013815795.1 Candidatus Babelota bacterium
GTACGCTATAGCCATAGCAATCCCTCCTTGTTAGGACTATAGTTTACCATATAACGATCTTTATTCATAGCTCATTTGCTATAGCTCAATTGATGCATTTTCAAGGAACTGCATAAACTTTTTCATACAATTATTAATGAAAACAGTTGTACTCCAAAACGGTGTGCTTCAGGTCTTTCTTTTTAGAGTCTCTATATGAGCAAAACAAGAGAAAAAAATTATAGTTTTTTAAAAAGGAGAGTTGTCGAGGATTTATTATTTTCACTATATTTTGTTTAAAAATTCTATATCTTTCTTTGTTTTTAAGAGTGGAGACGAAAATGACTTATTCTGAGTCCTTGTCTTTAGCGGGAATTTTTATCGTATCTATGTCTTCAGTGGACGCGGTCATTGTTATCGCGACCGTAAGAGAACTATCAAATAATAATAGATTGATAGTTCTTCACGATTATCATAAAGACAATCAGGAAAAAGATTTAGAACAACTAGAAACAGCAGTAAAAGCTTTAGTTGCTCGTGAGAAAAATACTGATCGCCCTATCCATATACTTACAGAATCTGCTGTTGAGGAAATAAGAATTCAATATGCGAGTATACTGTGTTCTCTTAAAACCTGGTTATGTTGTCGAGATGACGAGTTAGCAAACACTACAGTTGAGAGCATCGAGACTCGAAAGCTAAGTGGTGCAGTTGGCTATATATTGGGCGTGAAAAACCGAGGATCCTTAAAAGAAGAGCATCGTATCACTATGAAAAATTTCAAGAATGGATGGTTAGTAGGCAAGATCGTATTTAATGATCTGTATACGGATTTCAGAACTCAGCAAGAGACAGCTCAACAGACGTATAAAGATCTTTTAAAAATATGTGATAATGAACAAGAAAAGATATATGTTAAACAATATTATCATTATTGTATGGATCAAGCAAAGCTTGAATTTATCAAATACGGAAATTTTTTAAAAGAGAACGATATTGATATGTGCTCTGATCAGAGTATCTATAAAATGGTGTATGACTGGAAGCAAAAAAAAAGAGATCAATTACATTATCTTCTATCATATTGTTTTTCCCCCTTTTTTGATTTTAATGCCTATGCTCGTGTGATAAATCTTCATAAACAGAGTGGTTCTTTAGATATTGTGGTCGTTGCAGGAAGTGATCACTGTTGGCAAATTGAAAATCCTCTTATTAATACTCTCCCTGGAGATCAGGTATACGGTAAATATAATTATAACAAGCCTGTAGGCTTTAGGGGTCTACCTGAGGATCTTATTTATAAACTTTTTCAGGCAGAAAGTCCTACGAAAGAGACACCGTATATACTTCCTTATTTTTGTACAGTTTTTTAATTTTTAAATAGACTTATAAAGCTCGGAGAAACATCGGGATTATAATATTTTATTTATAAAAAATCATTATGGTGCTGACGAGCAAATCTTTCCACCTGATTTACTCGCCAGCATTTTAATTTAAAGCTATTTTTTTGCAAGCTCTTCTTTCAAATTCTCGTTAGCGTTATTAAGAAGTTTCATTATTTCGGTAGAAAGTTGAACATTCTTAACTTTATCGGGATGGTATTCTCTAGCAAGTCTTATAAAAGATGCTTGAAGTTGTTCTTTTGTAAAGTTTGGCTTCAATCCCATAACCATACGATAAGCTTTTATCTTATCAGTATCTTTATAATCTTTGGCTGTCCCAAAAAAGGACCATGGATCTATCTCTTTATTTGGCTCTTCGGGATTGCCCTTTTCGAGTATTGTTCAGGATGGGATGTATTCAGCACTTTCACTCCATAACTCAAGCCAGGTTGTTATAACAATGACTGTGTCAAATCCAGGTTTAAGTTTGTTTTTAAACTCCACTGGCCATTCCTTTGAAGCTTTTTCCCATTTGTCACCATAAGAATGAAGAGGATATTATAGTACCTTATTATAATCCCCATGGGTGAAAGCTGCTTGGAAGGCTCTAGCGTAAAATAAGAAATACGATATTATTTATAGTAGTGTAAGTGATGCATTTTCACCGAGCTGCATAAACTGTTTTCACACACTAGGTGTTGAAATTTGTACTCAAAAATGATGTGTTTCAGACCTTTATTAATTCTTCATAAGAGTAAATCAAAGGAAAAAGTTTCTATAGTTTTTTAAAAAAGGAGAGATGTGGAGAATTTATTATCCTCAATATATTTTATTTAAAAATTTTATATCTTTCTTTGTTTTTAAGGGTGGAGGCGAGAATGACTTATGGTGTATTTTTTTCTTTAGCGGGAATTTTTATCGTATCTATGTCTTCCGTGCAAGCGGTCATTATTATCGCAACCGTAAGAGAACTATCAAATAATAATAGATTGATAGTGCTTCACGATAATCATAAGGACAGTGAAGAAAGAGATTTGGAACAGCTAGAAGCAGCGGTGAAAGCTTTAGTGGATCGCGAAAAAAACACAGATCGCCCTATTCATATACTTACAGAATCAGCTGTTGAGGAAATAAGAATTTACTATGCGAATATACTGTGTTCTCTTAAAACCTGGATATGCTGTCTAGATGACGAGTTAGCCAACACCACAATTGAGAGCATCGAGACTCGAAAACTGAGTGGCGCAGTTGGGTATATACTGGGCGTTAAAAACCGAGAATGCTTAAAAGAAGAGCATCATATCAGTATAGATAATGATTTCAAGAATGGATGGTGGGTAGGCAAGATCGTATTTAATGATCTCTATAAGGATTTTAGAATTCAACAAGTGACAGCTCGACAAACATATAAAGACCTTTTAATGATATGTGATAGTGAACAAGAAAAGATATATATTAAACAATATTATAATTCTTTTATGGATCAAGCAAAGCTTGAATTTATCAAATATGGAGATTTTTTAAAAGAAAATAATATTGATATGTGTTCGGACCAGAGTATATATAAAATGGTATATGACTGGGATCAACTAAAAAGAGATCAATTAGATTATCTTCTAGTATATTGTTTTTCTCCCTTTTTTGATTTTAATGCCTATGCTCGTATTATAAGTCTTCATAAACAGAGTAGTTCTTTAGATATTGTGTTCGGTGCAGGGAGCAATCACTGTTGGCGAATTGAAACGCCTCTTATTAATACTTTACCCGGAAAACAAGTGTATAGTATATACAATGATACTTTGCCTCAAGGCTTGAGGGGTCTACCTCAGGATCTTATTTATAAGCTTTTTCAGGCAGAAAGTCCTGCAAAAGAGACTCCTTACCTACTTCCTTCTTTTTGTACACTTTTTTAATTTTTAAATAGACTTATAAAACTCGTGCGAATAACAATATTATGATATTTTATTTATAAAAAGTCGTTATGATGCTGGCGAATAACTCCATTAACTGGATTTATTCGCCAATATTTTTATTTAAAGTTATTTTTTTTCCAGATCTTTTTTTAAAGCCAGGTTAGCGTTATTAAGAAGTTTCATTATTTCGGTAGAAAGTTGAACATTTTTAACTTTATCGGGATGGTATTCCAAAGCAAGTTGTTTAAAAGCTCCTTGAAGTTGTTCTTTTGTAAAGTTAGGTTTTAATCCCATAACAAGACGATAAGCTTTTATCTTCTCAGTATCTTTGTAATCCTTGGCAGTGCCAAAAAAAGACCAGGGATCAATCTCTTTATTTAACTCTTTGAACTTGTCCTCTTCAAGTATTGTTCCGGACGGGACATATTCAACACTCTCACTCCATAACTCAAGCCAGGTTGTTATAACAATGACTGTGTCAAATCCAGGTTTAAGTTTGCTTTTAAACTCCACTGGCCATTCTTTTGAAGCTTTTTCCCATTTATCACCATAAGAATGATAGGAAATACTTTCTAAATCATTCGCTTTTCCTATGAACCTTCTCTCACCAGGAGACAACCGATAGGGCGGCTTATTAACACCCTTTTTATCTACTGCATTGACTTGAATGTTCCATCCGTAGGCAAATCTTCCTGCTGTATCATTTTTAATATATATTTTGGATTCTTCTTTGGACTTCTCTTCTTGGGGCATCTGCATCGTATAGCTTTTTGAAACAACGCCTCCTGTCAGAGCAGTTAAGAAAATTGATGCGAAGCGTAAACTTTTTATCATGATAAAACTCCTTGTTAGGAAAAATGAAAATTTCTTTTTAATTTCTTATTATTTCAGAATAGCATAATTTAAAGACAAATACAATAAATATGATTTATTTAAAAATTTAAATCTATTTCAAATATAAAATTAAAATAATATAATAGTGGGTAAGAACTGAGTAAAGGTAGTATCGGAGGCTTTTGAAAGAGAGGGGCTTATTCGAAAGATAAACCTAGGTTCTGTTGATATTTCATAAAAAATGAAATTTAAGATATGATAGCACCAAAAAGAAGGTCTATTTTCTTTATAGTAGGTGCTATCATGGTAGAAAAGTATATCACAGAAGAGGTCTGGATCAAAATTTTTAATTTCTTGAAACAATACAAAGGGATTTATTGTGGAGAAAACAGTAAGTGCAAAAGATTTATAGAAGCTATCTTTTGGATGGCAAGGACCGGAGCTCAATGGCGAGAATTGTTCGAGACATTTGGTAAATGGAACAGTGTATTTAGCAGGTTTAATAGATGGTCAAAAAGGGGCGTATGGCAAAAATTGCTGGAATTTTGCTCTCAAGACTCCGATCTAGAATATGTAATGATTGATTCTACTATCATTCGAGCTCATGCATGTGCTGCTGGTTATGGGAATCAAAGAGAACAAGGACTTGGTCGTAGTAAAGGTGGTTTTACCAGCAAAATACACTTAAAAGTAGATGCTTTAAGTAATCCCCTTAAAACTATTATTACCTCTGGAAATACAAATGATATTACTCAAGCAGAAGCTCTTCTTGAAGGAACATTCCATTCATATGTGCTAGCAGATAAGGGTTATGACTCAAGACCTTTGCGTGAAAGTCTTATTAGGAAAAATTGTACACCGGTAATTCCGTCCCGGTCAAACGCTCTAAATCCTTACAAATACGATAAACACATTTACAAAGAACGGCATAGTATTGAATGTTTTTTCTCCAAGGTTAAGTATTTTAGACGAATTTTTTCTCGATTTGATAAATCTGCTCGTAATTTTGCTTCATTTATAGCATTTGTAGGGAGTTTGATATGGTTGCTCTAAAATATCAACAGAACCTAGGAGTTCTCTCTTAAGTCTCATAACGCTTTTATAAGCTTAAACCCTGAGAAAAAGCTCTTTCAAAAAGCAATATACAACTTTAAAAGAAATTTTAAACTTTAAACAGCAATGTCTTAAAGCCCTACTCAGATTCCAACCGCGAGAGACCTTTTACTCTACTTGCCTGATACAACTTTTTAAAAAATTGATAAGAAAGAGTTGAATAAACACAGTTTAGAGCCAAAGAGATATAAAGATTCATAAGCGGTAGAGATCAATGATTTACATTGGTTCGTAATGCATCGAACACATAGCTCATTGGCACAGCCTTTGCTATATAGAATGCCCAAGAGGGAAGTGTCTGTAGGGGTAAAAAAGTGCACTGAAAGGCACAAAAAACCACCCAAAAACCCACACCAATTTTTGCACTTTTTGTCCTGAATATAATAACCATGATGCAGTAAAAAGACCGATTGTCCACACAAAAGCATCAAAAGAAGAGCCCAAGATCGTAGAATCTATCCTAATGAAAATACATTAAATCCATACAGCACAAACATTACAAAGCTTGCATATAAGAAGCCTATGGTTGCATTAAAACACCTAAAAGCATTGATAAAGCTACCCATTCCTTTACCTCCAGATATGTGTCAAAAAGATTAACTACAAGGAGTATTTGGTAGGTCTATAGCCTATAGCGAACATCTATGAAAATGTTCAGTAGCTTCAGTAGCTGTAGTTAAGTGAGGAAAGAAAAAAGCGGCCGTCGCAGAATTGCTGGCCTGCAGTAATTGTTACACTTATCGTAGATCAACAAAGGAAAAAATAAATATTTATTAATTTACGTATTGATTTTTCATAGAAAATGACTTACAATAAATAAAATGAGATTTGATATAGTTTTTTAATACAATTTAGAGCTGCTTCTATTTTTAAAAAGCATTCCTCTATCAACTTATTTTCAACCTCCCCCTTTTGCCTATGGTCTTAAATAATACATAACACGAAAGAAATAATTTAATGAACTACTAGACCTCTTTCGAAACTTTAGATTTATGGTAAAATAGTACTCTAAAGAGAAGAATTATGAGAGGAGAATTATGAAATTTGAAAATTTAAAGAGTGCATCAGACAAAGTCTTTCGTAGAATAACGGGAGTAAAGCGAACCACGTTTGAAACAATGGTAAGAATAGTACAAGAAGCGCTTGTCCTTAAAAAGGCAAAGGGAGGAAGGCGAAATAAGTTAAGCGTAGAAAATATGTTGCTTATAACTTTAGAGTATCTAAGAGAATATAGAACGTATGCTACTATTGGTATGAGTTATGGCTTGAGTGAAAGCAATGCGTACCAAACTATTAAATGGGTAGAAAATGTCTTAGTTAAGAGCCCCGAATTTCATCTTCCTGGTAAAAAAGCTCTCTTAAAAAGCGATAATGAGTTTGAGGTTATTTTGATCGATGTAACAGAGAGCCCTATTGAACGTCCAAAAAAAAACAAAAGCAGTTCTATTCGGGAAAGAAAAAACGTCATTCTTTAAAAACTCAAGTTGTGGTAAATAAAAAAAATAAAAAAATTATCTGCCTTGCACTTGCCAATGGTAGGAAACATGATTTTAGGATATTTAAAGATTCTAGAACTATGATCAATCCAACTATTCAAGTAGTAACCGATTCAGGATATCAGGGAATAAAAAAGATACATTCTCATAGCAAACATCCTAAAAAACGCTCTAAGAAGAGCCCTTTAACGAAACAAGATAAAGCACAAAACAAAGAAATATCTCAAGCAAGAATCTTAAACGAGAATGTTATTGGCTTAATTAAACGATTTAAAATTATCTCTGATCGATACAGAAACAGACGTAAACATTTCGGCTTAAGATGCAATTTAATAGCAGGCATTCATAATTATGAAATTTAAATCAGTTTCGAAAGAGGTCTATTATAATAATTCAAAAAAAGCCTTATATACTCTATTATTAGGAGCTCTTTCACTAGGATGTAACAGTCTTTACTCCATGGAGCAGGTTAATCTTTTTCCCTCTTCATCTTCAGAAAGCGAGGATGAAGCTCCGGTCTCTACAAAAAAAATCTTATCTCGGACGTGGCATGATTCTCTCTATGCGGACAACGACAGTTCGCTAGAGGACGATAAAGATCCTTTTGCTCTCTATTCTTACTCCTCAGAAA
>JACDFK010000130.1 GCA_013815795.1 Candidatus Babelota bacterium
TTTCAGAAACTTCATGAGTGGCTTGAAAATCTTCTTTGTGATCTTCAGTTTGAGCAGTTTCATCGTTACTAATAGCATCTGCATGTTCTGAAGTTAATTCTGAATGAGAAGCAACTACAGGAGCTTTATCATGAGTCTGGGATGTTTCATTAGTAGATTCAGAACTCGCTTTATTATCTTCAGTTTGAGCAGTTTCATCGTTACTAATAACATCTGTAGGTTCTGAAGTTAATTCTGAAGGAGAAGTAGATAGCACGATTTCGCTAGTAAATTCAGAACTTATTTTATTATCTTCAGTTAGAGCAGTTTCATCGTTGCCAATAGCATCTGCTTGTCCTGAACCTACAGAAGAGTTTGCTGAAATTTCTTGATGATCTTGTTGTTTGAAATCTTCAGTATTAGTAGCTCCTTTTTCATCTGAAGAACTATTTTCCTCAACCGAATTAGTATCTTTAAAAACTTGTTGAGTATACTCAGCGGAAATATTCTCGTCGTTTGGAGCTGTTTTTTTTGAAGTGCCCAAAGATTCCGCTTGAACCTCTTTAGTCTCATTAAAAGTTTCAGGGTCATAATCGGTTTCAACATCATTATCGTTAGAAGCAACATCTTCTTGTTGTGAGTGAGCGGTATCTATTGGTACCAAAATAGTTCTGTAAATATTTTTAGCGTTTACATTTCTAATTTCTTCTTCGTTAGAAAGAATATCTTCTTGTTGAAGGAAATTATCCATAGCCATTATATGATTCGCTTGAGGATCTTTTTGACTATCATCGGTTTGAGCGTTTCCAACACTAGAGGTATTTTTTCCTTGCGAAAGAGAAGTTTCTACAGGTATTTCTTTAGTAGTTTGAGAAATGGACGATTTAACATTTTCATTTTGTTTATTTTCTTGTGGCTCGCTAAGAAAATAATTTATAACAGAGCTGAAAAGGCTCGATATGTTTGATGTTGAGGGGTCTTGACCAATTTCACTACTGCTTATAAGTGGTGTGATCCCCAACATACACATACAATAAAACATTTTAATAAACTTCATCTCAAAAACTCCTTTTTGTATTAGAGGTATCTCTGTCTTCTCACTAAGAGCGACCGGAAATGATTGTTTTTCTTACAACAACGTTTTCCGTTTTATCAAAAATATAAATTCATTTTTTCGCATGTATTTAGATTTTTTAATAGTTAAATTGGATGATTTAGAACCAGTATTTCCTAGTATTGTAAATATATTAGGGACCTGGTGCTCTTGTCTGATTTTCAAAATTTTGTTATTTAAAAATCCATTTCATCCTTATTTAACTATTAGCATAATTTTATATTATACTTTTTTGCTTTGCTCAATCAATACTATTATGAAAAATTCTTTGAAATGGGAATATGTAAAACCGTTGTTATAAATTATGTTCGAAAAGACATGTATAAAAATGTGCTTGGTTTAGAAAATAGACCAAAGTCTACTTTGTTCAAAATTAATTAAATAAAATAGTGTTAAGAAAATAAGAAATAATATTTAAGAAAAAACCTGATTAGACATAAGAGAAGCTAAACAGATAGTGCGTAGGGGGAATGCGAGGCTTATAGCCGTAAGAAAATTCTTTTAGTTACGGAACCTACGGTCTAATAACACATCTTACTGTGTAGAAATTATATACCGCATAAATAGAGAAAGAGCTTTTTTATTATGCGATATATATTAAAAATAGGTAGAAAAGAAGGCTTGCATTTTTTCGACGCCGCTACAGAAGAGAAATTTTTTTGTATGTGCTTGTTAGTGAGCGCAGCCGGTTTTTCAACCGTTACATCAGCATAAGATGAGCATAAAACATTTCTTTCATTGATTTTGTATTAATGATTAGTCCCTCTTCGTTTGATTTACTAAAGGATAGGGTGCTAATTCTTAAGAACCCACAAGAACTTTCTTATTTTAACGCGAGCTCAATCTAAGGAAGTATAAAATTAATTCGTTTAATAGATGGTTTATTTTCACGAAAAGCATAAGCAATTAAATCTGCACAAACATTATTCACAAGCGTTAATGTATTTCGATATCGAGAATGCTGCTATGTTGCAGGGGTTTTCAGTAGAGACCCAACGGATTCTATTATACAGGACTTAGTTGTTTTCATGGAAGATCTGATTGAAAGCTACTAAAGCTACCATAAGTTCTTCAGGTTTTAGCATCTGCAGCGAGCGTATAACAAATTCCACACTAGAAACTTTTCGTAATTTTTTTTGATGATGCAGAAAAGCGTATATATAAAAAACGTTGCATATACGGACTTTTTGCATATCACGATTAGTCGATTGACAGTTCTTGAGCCCCAAACTCTGTTTAGCGGTTCTGTGAAACATCTCGATGCCCCATCTCAGTTTATATATACGAATATATTCTTTAGAAGAATCGGGGAAGTTACTTACCAAAAAAACAATACTTGTTTCTCCCTTCTTATCTTTTCCCTTCTCTAC
>JACDFK010000074.1 GCA_013815795.1 Candidatus Babelota bacterium
AGCTAACCTCTCTACTACACTGCTTCTTAACTTTATCGGAAATATCATACTAGAATATCTAACTAGTTTTTTTATGAGATTCTACTATTTTTCTTACTAGAACGGATAAATTCTTGCAATCTACCTACCTGCCATACGCCCTACGCATACAGAACACTCTTTAACTGTTCGGTAGTTAAGGGAACCATTATATCTTCCTCTGTAACAAGTCCACTCCCGTGGTTACCGTATCGACACTCCCGTAGAGCATCCAACCTTGACATTATCTGACATTTGACCCACATAGAATGCTCTCCACCTGCTATGAGTACTACCTTATACTCAGAGGAAATAGCGAGTACTCGATGAAAAGCATATAAATCTATAAAAGAATTAGATATAGTATGTATTACTGTTCTTAAAGTATTATAAATATCTCTCTTTTCCTGTGTTAAACACTCTTCTAATAATAAAGCTACAGGTTTATCAAGATCAATACCGTTGACTTGAAAAATTTGTGTAAGTTGTTTTTCATAGCTTTGCAAAAAGCTCATTTTCTCATTATGAATCTCTTTCAGTTTATCGCAGCTCTCCTTATAGCTCTCCTCAAGAGAAGCTCTAATAAAAAAAAATTCATGCAAAACATCTGAAAAAGTTACTTCATCAGGATAAAATACCTCAGTACTCGAAACACGGGGCGGCAATAAAGGGGAGTTGTCTGGATTTTCCCCTATAAGATCTTGCACTATCGCTGATGAAGCTCTTAGTTCAATGTTTTCAATAACGAGGCCCGAAGTAAGGTTTTCCCGCGCCAAACGAGTTGAGAGCATGCTAAGTATGTTATCACTACTCCGATAAGGATTCCATACCTCCTCTATTAAAATATGAACTGGTTTACCCGAAGATTGTCCAACTTCTTTAAAAATTTGAACTAAATCTTCAAGCTCATCCTTTTCTCGGTCTTTCCACTCAACTTGATTGTGAATATCAAAAAAATAGACGATCTCTTTCTTCTCATCGAGTACCCATTTGGAGCCTTCTACCAGAACCCCGTGTACTGAATTCCAGGAAGAGCAGAAACTTATCATTACCATCAAGGACATATTACATTTAACCATAGCTAACCTCTCTACTGCACTGCTTCTTAACCCCATCAGAAATATCAGACTACTTTTTATAAAATCATACAATTCCCCCTTACTATTCTTCTTGGTAATACAGAAAACAAGTTGCGTTTTTTCCTCCTTTAGAAAAAACCTTTCTACAGTAAAGAATCCCCGTACCATTATTAGGAGAAAAAGTCGGTTTAGGCCGGCAAAGTATTCTGATAGCTACCTATTACAGATGCTGAGCTAAATTACCTTTACTAAAAAAAGCTTCTTCTAATTACTTAAAAAATAAGTGATTATACTCTACAGACATATTTTACATGCAGGTAGATAGAGGGTCTGTATCTACAAAATTTTAAGCTTAATGTAGTAGTAAAATCACTAGAAAGCAGTTTACGAATGTTTCTATGTCGTAGACTGCGCACTTTTTTAATAATCTGATTATAAACAGTAGGCAACTGTGAAATTTCTATCGTTTTTTGGAATAAAGTTAGATGAATAGTAAAGATTGAAAGTGCAGAATAGCACAATAAGAAAAGCTGTATAATTAAAAAAACAGTAAATATAACCATTGCCATCGTCTTCCTTGATTTTTTACCACTAAGACTTTAAAAAAAACATCTTTGTTTCTTTCGGAGCGAGCTTTTCGTGAGCATATGAATTTCACGAAGTACAGAGGTTAACGTGTAACGTATTTACTCTCTTTACGTTATTTTTAATAACATATTAAGAGTTTAAACAATTTTTTTATTATTGAAAAATGCTTATATGTATATATAGCGATTCATCTTATTACAACTGTCATTTCAACAGCATTTATTGACGCTTTATACTCTCTGCGAGGTAGTATTGCAAAGATTATAATAAATGTCTATTTTATGTAAAGAATGAACCATACCAAACAGCTGTATTTTGTAAAGAAGAGAAAAAACCTGGAAAAAACTCTTAAAGAAGCCCTTTAAACTATTACCATAGGTCTTGGATATGTGAAAATAATGCTTATGGTCGTTTCATTCAGCCTTCTGGGGATAGCTATGTAAGATAGGCATACACCAACACACTTAGTCTACAACTTACGTTAAACTTTTAAAATATGTATGTGTAAAATTTAAAATCCGTAAAGCAGAGCAAAAG
This sequence comes from Candidatus Babelota bacterium, assembly GCA_013815795.1. Lineage (GTDB taxonomy): Bacteria > Babelota > Babeliae > Babelales > Babelaceae > PRDV01. The sequence goes on from JACDFK010000074.1 coordinate 2,223, forward strand.
ACCGTAATAAACCCTTTGCTCTTTAGTGCTACTCATCGTAATAAACTATTTTAGAAAGTTCTTTAAAAAGAAACATCTAACTGGACACCAACACTATTTACCAGGATAGCTCTTTTTCCATTGAAGCCCCACTTAACCCAGCCTCGTAATGACGGTTTAATACAGGACGTTTCGGGTAGCTCCTTCCACATATCATAACGAACCATAGCAATACAGCTATGAGCAGTCCAATCTTGAAGACTTTCTGCTCCATTAGCTAAACGTGAATTTAAAGAATCGCTCATTAAATCGAGTCTATCTTCATTTCTTTTTAAGAACTGATAGTTTAGTTTCAAAGAGAGCCCTCGCCAGCACTGGTATGACTCAATATAGAGATTATACTGTTGACCTAACCCGAATTCTCGATACGTTGGAACCTTCTTTAAAAAAAGAAAATCGGTCTGATTACAAGCGGTTTTTACTCTTCGACAGCGATTATTACCAAAAAGATGAACAAATTCAGCATCGATTCCCCCTCGTAGAGTATACCCAAACGTTAAATCGAGACCCCCTGCAAACTGGACACCCCATGCTCCATCGTTTCCAAAAGGAAAAGCGAACAGTTGATCTTCATCTTGCAGTGTGCCCGTTGGACAGATAAGTCCTAAACGTGCTTGAACTCGAACATTCTGTAATAAGGGTTTTGCTTGAGGAAAATCCCTCATCCAGGTCATCTGTGCAACAAAATCACCAATACCCGTACGCTTCCACCCATTCAACTTCAACCCTGCAATATGTCTAATCTGGCCAATAAGATCTTTTTCTAAATCCTGTTCTCCCGTTACTTCTGGATTTAAAGAGCGCCACACTACATTGTTAAGCTCCATACTATACACCGGTAGATGAAAAGCTAGACTTAACCCATGAGTAAAGTAAAAGCGCTGAGAAAGCATAAAATTAAGAGGAATCTTTAGCGTTCCACACAGCCTAAAAAATCCCTGTTCTCCATTTTCATCATTAAAAGCGAATAGTTGTGATAAAAGACCGGGACGAGTCTCCGATTCAAAGCCTTTTAAAGCCGCAAGGCCATTTTGGTCCCTTTGATAGATCTGTAAAACATTGCTTTTTTTTTCTTCATCGATTTTATCACACAGATTAATTTGAGATTCGTCGCCCGTATCTCTAAATGCTCGTACCTGAAATATCCCTTCATATGCAACGCTCGTTTGAGAGCTCCAGTCACCCAGTACAGGTTCTGGCATCAAAGGGCGATCACTCGGCCTAAAAAGATTAATCGGAGGAAACGCTCCACACGACAAAAAAGTTGCTATACACAGTAGATTTAATATTTTTACATGACTCATAGATATAATCCCCTGTTACGCTTGGACACGTACCCCAAAATCACCTGTCGCCATCCAAGCTCCTGATGCTGAATTTCGTACTAATTTTCCTATTGAAAAAGCTCGGTCTTGCACGACTAATAAGGGATACCTATTTCGTGCTCCCTGTGCTTCCCCGCTTTTTATAAGAGGCGGTAATATTTCTAATAAAGGAGATCTCCCCGTAAACGCACTTCGTGAAAGAGCAATAAAAGCGCCATCAGTCACGAGGTAATTTCGGTACTCTCCACCATTCACAAAAAAAGTTTTCCTTGTATTAAAAAAATAGTCTGGAAAAAGCTGTAACGTTGTTGGGGTTACGGACCCCTGATCAAGAGTTACTACAAATCTATATAATAACGCTTGGTTTAATCCTACATACGCATTAAGCGCCCATAGGGTGCCTCCTTGAGTGACATCTCTTTCATCACCGGTGGGGCTAGTCGCAAAAAATCTATTTACAGGTCCCCTACTGTTAAGTGAACCAACGGATTCAGGAAGAGCTACAGAAATCCACGAAACATCTGTATCCTTCGATACCGTTCGAATATCAACATAATCTCCAGAACGTAAAATCCCTGAGCTCGTAGCAAGTAACGCTAAAGGGCCCGATACAATTACATCTGAAAAAGATCGTGCATCCTTTCTATCAGGGCTTCCGCATACAGCGACGGTCACTTCATGAAAGTTTTTATGTTTTATAGTATCCGCACTAAGCTCAAGCCGTAGTAATCGAGTATCGGTCAGAATAAATAGAAAATTATCTGAAGCGACTAACTTTCGAACATGATGACTCTCACTTATTTTCTGCCATTTCATCTGAGCAGTAAGTCCCTTAAACTGATCCTCGAGACCTTTACTCGCATCCCATCCCCGACCTTGTTCATCAGCTAAAATAGCACACCCACCAGCTCCCCCTACTATAAACCAACCAAAGGTTCCATCGGTAAGAACTGTACATGAACTTAAAGGACCAAGATCATCAAGAACTCCGCCAGACAGTGAAAGAGCTGTATCTCGACTTAGCTGATCTAATGTTCCATTAGTACTTGTATAGACAGTTACGTCTCTCTGTACAGGACCAAATAGGTTAGAGCTATCTTTACCAGTCTGAATAAGTACTAGCTTTTTATAGCCACAATATGCCTGTACCGCAATGCGTTTTCCAGGAATAGGGCTAAAACTTTTTGAGGTGTAAGGAAAATCAAAAAGACTTTGTACTCCCCCTAACTGCTGAGGAAACTCAGTTGAGATAAAAGATTCTAAAAAACTCTTTCCTTCTGAAAAAGCGGTTCTTAAAACCGTCTGAGTAGTGCCCTTTTTAAGAACGGGAATATACGTAAAGGTTGCTTTATAAGGATCATATACAAATGCAGTAATAGGATCACTCGTTCCCCCAACTCGTTGCCAGTTGGCCCAGGCACTAATACGCCCTTCCACGTCAAAAAGAGGCTGTGAATAGAATATACCCGGTTGAAGTTCTTCATCTGCTTGTTCAACAGATACAAACACTGCTTCAGCACTTACTGAGATATCAGTAATAGCGCCCGGCAAACGTACAGCTCCTCCTACTCGTGCTTGAACATCGGCGGAAGTATATAAGTCTTCAGGATTTTCAGCAGGTTCACTAAATACCCGTGTTAGAAAACGGCCCGGATTACCAGCCGAAAAAAGAGAAACAGGAGAACTTGTCACCTTAGCAAGAGCACCATGAGAAGAGGATGCCAAATTATCAACGATCGGTAATGCAAAAACCTGCCGTTTTAAGTCTGTACCGTTGCCATTGCCGCCCACTCCAATAAGATATCGTAAATAGGTTCGTGTCTGCATCGTTTTTACTTTATATACAGAAATAGATGCTCCACTACCGCGCCCCCCGACAAGAGCTGTATTATCAGCAAAAGCAGTTTCAGGAGCTATAGATTGCAACTGTAATTTTCCATTGCGGCACGATGCAAGTACTAATGCTCGAGCTCCATCCGTAGGCCCCGTAGATGCTTCAACCTGTACTGCAATATACAGTATCCCTAAATCCCTATCAAAATGCATATCAACAGCTGACTCAACAGTTTTGACCGGGTTGGTAATAAATACCTGAGGAGTCGTTTTTCCAAAGGGAAATGCCTTATTGCCTGTATCTTGCAACGTTCCTTCATCAGAAAATTGGGAAACGCCAGTCGCTGCATCAATACTATCCCATGCAGAAAAAGACTTATTTTTTTTAGATTCGAATTTTTTAAAAACCAGTACAGCAATACCAGAACCATCACCATCGAATCTTCCCTGTTTATTTGAAACAGCCGCGAAAACAGTTCTATGTGACATTGAATTAAGCGGATCAAAGACCTCTGTTGCATTGGTTGTCAACGCAAGTATCGAGGTAGTTTTTTTTTCATGAGCATCACGTATACCATAGGCGCCATATACCGCAATCTCTGTATCTCGATCATCCACCAAAAAGATTGAGGAAGGATTATCTTTTATAACAACTACCGGTAAAGCGCCCAAAAGAGACGCTTTAGTGATAGCCGCCCCGTTGAGAGGATTAGAAACATTAAGCTCACCATCAAGCAAGACTGTTGGAGGCGTAAGCCCCCTAAAACAAACGGTATTACGATGAGCAGATGCAATCGCAAAACTATTATCGGTTATCGCTTCTCGTGATGAAACAAAAACCCGTCCTTCGGGAATATATTCTCCCACGAGTGAAACATTAAAAGGAAATGAAACTGATTTATCTTGAATGTCACTTACGATTATTTCAGCATTAAGTGCCATACAGGAGGCAAAAATTATACAAAAAAAAGTTTTTATTATCATGGGAAATCCTTTCACGTTTCGTGTAACCAAGTGTACACTAAATTAAAAATTCTTTCCAAAAAAAGAACAAAAAAAGATAAAGAAAGTTTATATGCTAAAAAAAGCTACTTCTATTCTACCAGACATCAAACTATGTACAAACGTTTCACCTGTAGAGTAAAGGCATAAACAAAAAATGTCTTTTGTTCCGCTCATCCGCTTAAGAACAGTAAGAGATTGTCCAGCCCTCCCATTTTTTACTTAAGCAGATCTACTACTACACATAACAGTTACAGACTTTTAAAATTTCAATCTTTACAAAGAAAACTTATGCCGGTTCTTACAAAACAAAAAACATTCCCTCAGCCCCATTAAAAACCTATTCTATACGATATGTCTGTTTTTTTACCTGCACCACATGCTTATTTATTTTAAAACACTTGTGAGTTTTAAAAAATAAATGCTAATATAATTACAATATGAACATATTTTATAGGAATACAAAAAAATAGAATAAAAATTCATACCTCATGCGTTTTTACAGCACTACACTCAAAAACAGGAGATAACTGATGAAAGAAAATAGAAACGTTGTATTATGCCTTATAATGCTCCTTTCAGGTGGAGCAGTTTTTCAAACTTCTGGGATGGAAGCAGAATCAGATCAAACATCCTCTTCCCAAACAGAAGCACAAGCAGCTAAGAGCCCCTTAATAATTGCGAAAAACATCAGCAACTGGGTCCTTACTTTTACCTATATTGATGCACGCAATGAGAAAATGACGGTGGTAATTGAACCAGGTGAAAGGGCCGTTTTAGGAAGGCTTAACGCACTAAAAGATATGAGTTATTACGGAAATTTAAGCCCCAAGAGCTGGAAACCCAATCTTTCAAAAGTAATGGGAACTAAAGAGGATATATTGATTGAAATAGGAACATCTTACATGGGAGGAGTTTGGT
>JACDFK010000075.1 GCA_013815795.1 Candidatus Babelota bacterium
CGGTTCATTATATAACAGTTACCACAGGCATCATAGTATCGATTTTCTTCCTCGAGCTCGGTCAAAAGCTGTTTTCACATTAATAGCTTACAAAAAAATTTTAAGATACCATTATATAATGGCTTAACAAAACACCCAAGAGAATAAACCATCTTTACCAACCCACACCCTAAGGACCATTATGAAAACGGTAGAAATAGAACTTCGTTTTGAAATACTTAATCCTCAATCGATCGAACCGGTATGCAACACTCTTACCTTTCAATCAGAAAAACGAATCATCGACTGTTATCTGGATACCTCTTTAGTAGATCTTTTAAAAAAGGGGATTTATATTCGAGTTAGAGACTCAAAAAAGATAGATATTAAGTTTAATCGGGCATGTCTTAACGATCCAACTTTAGAGTTACAGTCTTCTTGTGAAGAATATTCTTTTACCCTTCCGTTGCAGCCTGAAGCAATCAATGCCTGCAATCAGATCTTAGAGTCACTTTCCTTACACCCTTTCACATCAAATTTCGACACCTTTCTACAACACAATAATCTTAAAAATAGCCGTATTGTAGATAAAATAAGAAAGAGCTATATAAAAGAAGGCTTTACCATCGTCATAGATAAAGTTGCCGGTCTTGGGTTTTTTCTCGAGATTGAACTAATGGCATTACCATCAGAGTCGATCGAAGAAGTCACTCAACAGATGAAAGAAATTATTAGTTCATTAAACGTATTAGAGCTAAAACCTCTTAAAACTGGCTATGATTCTCTGATACTCAGAAAGAACAATTTTGAACAATACCTTCAGGGGAGATTTATTCTTGAAGAAGACAAACACTTACTTCCTGCTCTAAAAAAATTTCACGTTAACCCCTCTCTTAATCGAGCAACGAAATAACAAAATAAAACACAAGATAAGTTCAGCACTCTACTACCAGAACTTCTCTTGGGTGCATGTGCATAAACCACCACAAAGATTTTTATAAACTTAGGTAATATCATATTACCTCATCTGCAAGTGCAGGAGCTTCTCATGTAGAGCATCTGAAAACTATGGCGTGGTATATTATTTCCATAGCATTGGCTACCGGATGTAATTTTATGCTTATAGGCTTTCTTTTATCCTATTTTCCTACAACGGTTCATTATATAAAGATTACCACAGGGATTGTAGTATCGAGTTTCTTCCTTGAGCTCGGTCAAAAACTGTTTTCTCGCTAACTATTTTACAGATTTACAAGAGATCTCTTGTATAGCGAGCAGTTAAAAAGTGAAGTTATACAAGAAGTCTAGTATGGGGCGGGCACGCCGATTGAAGTGTGCTTGAAAGGCTCTAGCGAAAAATAAGAAATGCGATATTCTTTATAGTAGCTTAACTAATGCATTTTGAATGAGCTGCATAATCTGTTTTCACATAATAGGTGTTAAAAACAGCTGTACTCAAAAATGGTTCACTTCAGATTTTTATAGATGCTCTATAAGAGCAAATCAAAAGAAAAAAATTACATAATTTTATTAAAAAGGAGAGTTGTCGAGAATTTATTATTTTCACTATATTTTGGTTAAAAGTTTTATATCTTACTTTGTTTTTAAGGGTGGAGGCGAGAATAACTTATGGTGTATTTTTTTCTTTAGCGGGAATTTTTATCGTATCAATGTCTTCTATGCAGGCGGTCATTGTTATCGCAACCGTGAGAGAACTGTCAAATAATAATAGATTGATAGAGCTTCACGATTTTCATAAAAGCCTACATACAAGTGATTTAGAACAGCTAGAAGCAGCGGTGAAAGCTTTAGTTGACCGCGAAAAAAACACAGATCGCCCTATCCATATACTTACAGAATCAGCTGTTGAGCAAATAAGAACTCACTATGCGAGTATACTGTGTTCTCTTAAAACCTGGTTATGTTGTCTAGATGACGAGTTAGCAAACACCACAGTTGAGAGCATCGAGACCCGAAAGCTGAGTGGCGCAGTTGGGTATATACTCGGAGCCCCGAACCGAGAATCTGTAAAGGAAGAGCATCATATTACTATGAAAAATTTCAAGAATGGATGGTTAGTAGGCAAGATCGTATTTAATGATCTGTATACGGATTTCAGAACTCCGCAAGAGACAGCTCAACAGACGTATAAAGATCTTTTAATGATATGTGATAGTGAACAAGAAAAGATATATGTTAAACAATACTATAATTCTTTTATGGATCAAGCAAAGCTTGAATTTATAAAATATGGAGACTTTTTAAAAGAAAGTGATATTGATATTTGTTCGGACCAGAGTATATATAAAATGACATATGACTGGGATCAAAAAAAAAGAGATCAGTTGCATTATCTTTTAGTATATTGTTTTTCTCCCTTTTTTGATTTTAATGCCTATTTTCGTATTATAAGTCTTCATAAACAAAGTAGTTCTTTAGACATTGTGTTCGTGGCAGGAAGTAATCATTGTTGGGAAATTAAAAGTCCTCTCATTGATACTCTGCCTGGAGAAGAAGTATACGGTAAATACAATGATACTCTGCCCCAAGGCTTTAGAGGTCTCTCTGTTGATCTTATTTATAAGCTTTTTCAGACAGAAAGTCCTGTGAAAGAGACTCCTTGTATTCTTCCTAATTTTTGCACACTTTTTTGATTTTTAAATACATCCCCAAGATTTGAACGGAACATACAGAAAATATAGCTTTAAAATATATTTAAAAATCACCTATTATTGGTTTCTTATTACTAATAACATGAGGTCCTACTTAGGCATTTTCTACAGAATTGAAAAAAAATAAAGGGGTATTATATTTACTGATTGTTACAACGAGATAAAGCTGCTTGGAAGGCTCTAGCATAAAATAAGAAATAAGATATTATTTATAATACCTTAGGGAATGCATTTTCAAGAAGCTGCATAAAATTTTTCAGACACTAGGTGTTGAAAACAGTTGTACTCAAAAACAGTTTGCTTCAGCCCTTTATAGAGTCTCTCTAAGAGCAAATCAAAAGAAAAAAAATCTATAGTTTTTTAAAAAGGAGAGTTGTAGAGAATGTATTTATCATTAGTATATCTTGTTTAAAAATTTTATATCTTTCTTTGTTTTTAAGGGTGGAGACGAAAATGACTTATAGTGCATCTTTTTCTTTAGCAGGAATTCTTATCGTATCAATGTCTTCCGTGCAGGCGGTCATTGTTATCGCAACAGTGAGAGAACTGTCAAATAATAATAGATTGATAGAGCTTCACGATTATCATAAAGACAGCGAAGAAAAGGATTTGCAACAGCTAGAAGCAGCAGTGAAAGCTTTAGTTGATCGTGAGAAAAATACCGCTCGCCCTATCCAAATACTTACAGAATCAGCTGTTGAACAAATAAGAATCCAAAAAGCGAGTGTTATGTGTTCCCTTAAAACCTGGTTATGCTGTCTAGATGACGAGTTAGCCAACACCACAGTTGAAAGCATCGAGACTCGAAAGCTAAGTGGCGCAGTTGGGTATATACTGGGCGTTAAAAATCGAGAATCCTTAAAAGAAGAGCATCATATCAGTATAGATAATGATTTCAAGAATGGATGGTTAGTAGGCAAAATCGTATTTAATGATCTGTATACTGATTTCAGAACTCAGCAAGAGACAGCTCGACAGACGTATAAAGATCTTTTAAAAATATGTGATAATGAACAAGAAAAGATATATGTTAAACAATATTATAATTATTTTATGGATCAAGCAAAGCTTGAATTTATCAAATATGGGGATTTTTTAAAAGAAAGTGATATTGATTTTTGTTCGGACCAGAGTGTATATAAAATGGTATATGACTGGGAGCAAGTGAAAAGAGATCAATTACATTATCTTCTAGTATATTGTTTTTCTCCCTTTTTTGATTTTAATGCCTATGCTCGTATTATAAGTCTTCATAAACAGAGTAGTTCTTTAGACATTGTGTTCGTTGCAGGAAGTGATCACTGTTGGGAAATTAAAACTCCCCTTATTAATACTCTGCCTGGAGATGAGGTATACGGTAAATACAATAATACTCTGCCCCCAGGCTTTAGAGGTCTCTCTGTTGATCTTATTTATAAGCTTTTTCAGGCAGAAAGTCCTGTGAAAGAAACTCCATGCCTACTCCCTAATTTTTGCACCATTTATTAGTTTTCCAAGATACCTATAAGGCTTGGCAAAATGGTACAGGATATGATAATTTACCTATAAAAAATCCGATATTCCTTGTCGGGTAAAGCCTTTAACTTGGCTTACCCGACAGTATTTTTATTTAGAGTTATTTTTTTTCAAGATCTTTTTTTAAAGCCAGGTTAGCGTTATTAAGAAGTTTCATTATTTCGGTAGAAAGTTGAACATTCTTAACTTTATCAGGATGGTATTCCCTAGCAAGTTGTTTAAAAGCTACTTGAAGTTGTTCTTTTGTAAAGTCAGGTTTTAAACCCATCACAAGACGATAGGCTTTTATCTCATCGGTATCTCTGTAATCTTTAGCTGTGCCAAAAAAGGACCACGGATCAATATCATTATTTTCCATTTCTGCCCCTTTATTTTCCAGTATTGTTCCGGAGGGCACATATTCAACGCTTTCACTCCATAACTCCAGCCAGGTTGTGATAACAATGATTGTGTCAAATCCAGGTTTAAGTTTGCTTTTAAACTCCACTAGCCATTCCTTTGAAGCTTTTTCCCATTTGTCACCATAAGAATGGTAGGAAATACTTTCTAAATCATTCGCTTTTCCTATAAACCTTTGATCACCAGGAGACAACCGATAGGGCGGCTTATTAACACCCTTTTTATCTACCGTATTGACCTGAATATTCCATCCATTGGCCCATCTTCCTGCTGTATCATTTTTAATATATATTTTGGATTCTTCTTTTGACTTCTCCTCTTGGGGCATCTGCATCGTATAGCTTTTTGAAACCACGCCTCCTACCAGAGCAATTAAGAAAATTGACGCTAAGTGTAGACTTTTTATCATGATAAAACTCCTTGTTAGGAAAAATGAAAATTTGTTTTTAATTTATTATTATTTCAGAATAGCATAATTCAGCAATAAATACAACAAATATAAATTATTTAAAAATTTAAATTTGTTTTAAATAAAAATTAAAACAATATAACAACAAATAAGTGCTGAATAAAGGTGTTGTAGGAGAATTTTAAAAAAACCGGCTTATTCTAAAGACAACCCGAGAAGTATATCTCTAATGAATATATATACAAATAAGAAACAAAAAAAAGATCGACATTATGTTTAACCGAGCATGCCATAACGATCCGGCCTTAGAACTTCAATCAGCGTGTGAAGAATATTCCTTTACTCTACCCTTACAGCAAGGCTTGCTTAATCTCTGTAACGAGATTTTAAAGTCCACTCTCATTAAAACCTTTCATCTCAACAGATTCAAATATGGTTTTACCATAGCCATAGATTAGGTCGCCGATCTTGGATTTTTCCTTGAACTCAAACTGTTAACACTACCTGCTAAACCAATTGAGGGGTTACTCAACGGATGAAGGAAACTATTCGTTCTCTGTATATATTAAACCTAAAGCCTCTAAAAACAAGCGATGATTCGCTCATACTCAGGAAAAATAATTTTGAACAATACCTCCAGGGAAAATTTATTCTTGAAGAAAACACACACTTACTTCATGCTTTAAAAGAGTTTCAGGTTAACCAACCCCTTAACAATAACGAAATCAAGCACAAAATAAGCTCCTAAACTACTAAAACTTATCTTGCGTGCGAGTATAACATCACCATGATTTTTCATAAACTTAGATAAATATCATAGAAGTTTAAACAGGTAGATAATACAGCAATCATATCCCTAAAATTAACAATAAATCCCTTTATACTATTCTTGATACTTTAATAAAATCATAGGCTTCGAGACATTATAATGCATTTGAACAACCCTGAAAAAACGGGGAGAATATTTATATAAAATATTACCGAACCTACACCTTAGATCGCAAGTGATAATTACTCATACAGTAAGCTTTACCCGTTTATATCTCTGAACCCCACTTCATAATGCATGTCACAAATAGTGTATCTTAGATAAAATCAATTTTTAATAAATTTATACATCGCTACTAGCATAACATCGTCTCTGTTGTGAATGGTATAAAATTATCCTGATTTATAACAACACTCCCCCCTTAAAAGGGCTTACTGACATGCCCATTTACTGTTTTTTAAAATGTGACGTTCACAAAAATCTAGACTATACACCACCTAACTTCTCATACAAACTACGCGTCACATTCTCAATCACATTTTCACTAAATTTTATCGACAAAATACATTTTTGTGTACAAATTTTAATTTTATCGATAAAATTAAAACTAGAACCACTAAAAAAGGAGTACTTATGAATTCACTACCTCATAAAAAAGAGACGAGCTTGGCTATTCAATGCTACGAATACCTAGAAGAAAATATTATTAATGGAACGTTTACTCCGGGTCAGAAACTTAAAATAAAGGACCTTAAAGAACTCTTAAATGTCGGTCAGAGCCCCCTTCGAGAAGCGCTTTCCCGATTAATTGCATCGGGGCTTATCCAAGCTGAAGAACATAAAGGATTTCGCGTATCTCGTCTATCCGAAAGCGATGTTCGTGATACCTATAGGACATTCTTGCACATAGAGATGCTTGCACTTACCCAAGCACTACAGTTAGGTGATGATGCATGGGAAGCGACAATTGTAGGGGCTCTTCATCAACTAGCACTCGTAGAAACAAAAAAAGAGCCTGTTGCTTACGCTGTATGGACAAAACAAAATTATGCTTTTCATGTAGCACTTATATCTGGATGTAACTCTCCGCTTTTATTACACCTAAGAGCAGAAGTATACCGCCGTTTTGATCGATATTGCCGCATTTCGTTTACACTATCACATGATAAGCTCAGCTTCAATCATGAAGAACACAAAAAGCTTGCCACAGCGGTATTACAAAGAGATGAAAAAACAGCTCTTGAGCTTATGACAGATCATATAATGGGTGCTTTAGAAGATGTAATACTAACTCTTAAAAAAAACAAATTACTTTGAAAGGAACTTATGAATATACTGACAAAAAAGCCCGCATGGAATCTTCTCACCTATATGGCTCCCTATAAAGGCAGATTAATTTTAGCATGCATCAGTTCAATCTTAAATAAAGTGTGTGATATAGTTCCAGAAATACTCATTGGTATAGCAATTGATGTTGTAGTTAATCAACACAACTCGTTGATTGCCCGTATAGTGGGAATTACAGACCCGTATAACCAGCTCTACCTGGTTG
>JACDFK010000016.1 GCA_013815795.1 Candidatus Babelota bacterium
ATCTGAAAAATCTACAAGCGGTCAACAAGGCGGTTCCCGTGAACAACATGTAAAAGCTGGTAAAGCTGGTGGACAAGCACGTGCGCAAAAAATGAGTGAAGAAGGTAGTTCAAGTCGTGGAAGTTCTTCACGTTCATCTTCAAGTTCATCGCGTTCATCTTCAAATGGAAGATCTACAACTGCAAAATCTACAAGCGGCAAACAAGGTGGTTCACGTGAACAACACGTAAAAGCTGGGAGAGCTGGCGGAAACGCTCCTCATGTGTGCCGTGGTCGCCAATGTTCATCAGATAACAGATAAGTTGTCTCAATAACATACAAAAATGAATGGAATGAGGAATCTCTACTAAACTTTATTCCATTCAGACTTTCAGAGCGCTCTTCTCTTTTACCAGAAAGCGCTCTTTATCCCTTAAAAGACCATAAGAGTGAGGGGGCAAGTGATCTCCTTATTCTCAGAGAAACTCTAAAATTCATTTTTTCCTACAGTGCCTTTTAAACTCCTTAGAGACCTGTCTACTCTTCTCAACTACTTACCCCTCTGCATAGCTACTTATACTCAGATTTACATTCTAAGTCTTCTAACTAGAAAAACTCCGTTATAAGGGATAAAATCCACTCGATCTATCAAATTTTTTCTGCTCATTTTTTGCCAATTTATAAAAAACTAATTTCTAGACTATTCTTCTTTAAAAAAAGGGTAGAAAAGTTCGCTTCTCCTTGCCCCCTTGGATTCATACCCTATCAGCCAGATACATTTATTGAGACATTTTCATATATAAACAGCTGTAGATGCACAATCAGCAAGACAGTTATTACCATAATATTAAAGTTTTTGTGTATGTTTAAATTCAACATCGTTATGCAGTTTCTTAAAGGCAGTTATTGTTTCCCTCATGAAATAGCTACTCAACACAATGAAAAACAGCTGGTAAAAGCCTCCCACCTGCCACACAAAAAAGGCAGTGTTTCTCTTGTGCTCAAAACGTAGCACCTTGTAAAAGCGGTACAAAGCTTTAGCAGCTCTTATCAACGACCTTTACAGGTGAGAAGCTCTAATTTTATTAAATATACTTTACATTATTAAGGTGTCTTATGCATACTTTACTGTAGAGTAAATTACTGCGTATATACACAAAAAAAGGAGCTATCTTATGAACAAAATGTTAACCGTACTAGCACTCTTAAGCTTTACGTCACTTTCACACACCAATGATTTCTCCCCAGAAGACAGAAGTGAGTTAGCACGTCTTGATGCAGAACTCAGATCTAAAGAACAACAGTACGGGCGCTTACAAGAAGAAATCGCCAAGGCAAAAGAATCTCTATGCCGACTAGAGTCAGCAGCACATGTACGTGCAGCAAGCTCTGTAAAAAAGACCTATAGCAAATCTGACAGCTCCGAATAATTTTTTTTGAATAAGGGTATAGAGAAAGAGTTGGTAGGCTCTCCTCTGTACCCGCCAAAGAAAATGCCGCAGAGTAGAGTTTCTCTACTTTTTATATATTTCCATTTACGTGATGCCTCTTCTAACGTTTTTTCTTTCCTATTCTTTTTGGTACCATACAACTCGCCTCTTACACACCTCATCAAAAAACAGTTACCACTCTCTTTCCCTCTTTTTTTCTGGTAAGATAAAGAACGTTATATGAAGAAAAATTCTGTATCATTATTTTTTATTTTTAACCTATGCATACCGCTACAAAGGATCTTTATGAAATCTATTTTATATATAAGTATAAGCCTTATTGCGCTACACTGCTCCTTAGTAAATGCCAAAGAAGCGAGAGAAATTACCTCAATGAAGGAGTTCAAAGAGATTATGAGTATACAAAAGCCGCTGGTTATTATGTTTTACGCTCCCTGGTGCGGCGCCTGCAAAAACATGAAAGAGCCCTTTAACCGGGTCTGTACTCTCTTGGACTCTGAAGCAAACGTTATCAAAATCAATGCAGAAGAAGAAAAACTAAGTGAAGCGACAGATTTTTTTCATATAGAAGCAATCCCTACCATCATTATAAAACACATTGGCAGAGTTCTTCCTGAAGATTTGGTTTCTTCTGTAAAAAATCTTACTCCAAAATCCACTGCTACGACCAGTAAAAACGAGACGGTAAAGAAAGCGGTTCCAGTTAAAAAAATCGAAACAAAAACCCTGCCTTTACCAACTCCAAAACAGGTTACGGCAAAAAAACCTACCGTTAAAAAGACAGAACCAAAAAAACGGCTTCCTACAAAAAAATGAAGAAAAAGAGTGTATGGTGGTAACGGACTCCCCTACGGAGAGCCGTAGGGCCCTTTTAATCAGTACAATACCTGCACAACCTACAAGCGGTTGCTTATCAAAAAAAACACTGTAGAATTAAAACTATATAAAATAATTAACAGAAAGGTTTTTATGAATTTCAAATCTCTTGTATTCTCCCTTGTTATAGGTAGCTCGACCCTTCTTCTTTCTAACCCAACCTATCTTAACTCTCCCGAAAAATATGAATCTCAGTTTTCTTCACATAAGCCGACGATTACTATGTATACGAGTCCTTCATGTGGACCCTGTAAACAGATGAAGCCCGATTTTTATGCAGCTTCAAATACCTTTTCCGACATCACCTTTTGTATTGTAGACATCAATAAACCGGGTATGAATGAGATTGCCAGAAGACTACACATTCAATCTATACCCACTTTAATTTTTAGCTGCGAAGGTCGGATTCTATCTCGCACACGTGGCCAATTGAGTAAAAGAGAGTTAGAAAAAGAGATAGCTCAGTTTAAAACAGCTCTGGCTGGACGTTCAAAAGATAAGAAAGAGACAACAAAAGTAGGTGCGCCTTCAGCTTCTCTTAATAAAGCACAAAAACATCATTCAAAACGTAAATAGTTATCATCAAAAAGATACTACAGCAGGCCCTTTTTACTATCGGTAGCTTAGAATCAAGAATAGACTTATAAAGAGAGACATCCGCACAAAGATGTCTCTCTTTATAGAGACCTTATATACAACTCTCGAGCAGCTCACAGAAATAAAATCTCCTCTTAGTAACTCTCTACCACTTCCGCCTTCTCTCCTCAACAAGTTCCCACTCAGGTCCCTTCACCTGTGAGGCTTTGGTTCTACAAGAGCGCTTTCAGCTTCCCCAGGAAAAATGGTCGATTATTTTTAACACTTTGCTTAAACAAAAAATTATTATATAGTTAACAAAAGAGGTAAAAATTCGATAACAGAAAGGCTTCCTATGAACTTGAGAGTATGTATATTTGCGCTTGCTCTTTGCAACCAATCATTTCTTCTATCGGAGGCCGTGTATCTCACATCACCCGAAAAATATGAAACACTTTTTGGTTCTGAAAAACCTATGATCACTATTTATACTAGACTTTCAAACCCACCTTGTCCTCCCTGTAGAAAAATAAAACCTTATTTCCTGGAAGCTGCTCTTAGTCATCCTACTATTTCCTTTTGTGTGGTAGAGACTACGGTTTCTTCGATGAATGAAGTTATGAAGAAATTAACAATTATGAAGATCCCTACGCTTATTTTCAGTCATAAAGGGCAGATAATCTCTCGTCATAGCGGCATGTTAACAAAGAGCGAGTTAGAACAGAAAATAGCCGGTTTTAAAGCAGCTGTGCAAGCACTACACAACAAGTAATCAAAGCAGTTGATTACCCTCTTATTACCATGTGCACTCAAGCAAAAACCCTGATTTTAAAAAATAGATAAACTTATTGACTTTGCTATGATGTCCTGTGTTACTTTTTATATAAGTATACATTCTTACAAAAAGGGACACTCTATGAATAGCAATTTTCTATCATATGGACTGCTTATTGCATTCCATACTAGTCTTGTTGTGGCAGCCGTCAAAGACATAACTACGGTTGAAGAATATGAAAAAGCTAAGGCTTCACATAAACCAACGGTTATTGTATTCAATTCCCCCTCATGCGATGCCTGTACTTTGATGGAGCCTTTTATTAAATCCGTGTCAGAAAAAGGGTGCTATAAAGGAGTAGATTTTTACTGCGTTAACACTCAACATGATGCCTTAAAAGAGTTACCCAAAACCGAAAAAATTCTCGCATATCCCACAACTCTCTTTCTCAGACCTGGAGAAAAACCACGTATTGAACGGGGGAGCATGTCAGAAAAAGAGGTCGATGATATCACGTATGAATGCGTTCATGGCAAAAGAAAACCTCTTACCCCAGTAAAACGAACAGCTGCTAAAAAAGCAGAAAAAGAGTAACGTACCGGTGGTCGTAACAGAAGACTCAAGCGGCCACCACTTTTTCCTCATTCCAACTACTACCAGCTTTTTAAACAGCTTCTGCTTCATTACTCAGATTATACATACCTCCCTGAAGATTTTCCTCTATTTCTCACCTATTCACGATGAAGGTAACGAACGAAAGTTCTATCTGAGAACTTTATAAAAAGTCCATTTTGCTACTCTTTTTTACTATTCAACGTCAATAGAAAGGCTGCACACCAACTTAACTATACGCTTCTACTACTTACATGATTTATTAGATTACAACAAAGAACTGTGGTTTCTCTTGTGGTACCTACTAAACTTAATGGCAAGAATGCGTGTGACACTATTTTATTTGTCGATAGCTTTTCCTTAAAGATGAACCATTTAAAGGTTATCAAAAATCGGTTTTAATAATGACTAGACAAGCTGCTGAAGCATTAAAGCACTACAAACAGAGGTTAAGAAAGATGGATACAGAATTGTAGTGTATGATGCATATAGACCACAGAAAGCGGTCGACCATTTTGTAAGCTGGAGTAAAGAACTTGAAGATCAACTAGAGAAAGCTCAGTACTATCGTCGTGTAGATAAAGCTCGAGTGTTTGAGTTAGATTATGTAGCAGAACGTTCCGGTCGCAGTAGAGGTAGCACCATAGATCTTACGATTATCAAAGGAGGGAAGAGGCCTCATAAAATTAAAGAAGAAAATCGCCTCTTGCTAGATGGCTATAGGATTATGTTTCTTAATGATAGGACAGTTGATATGGGATCTTCGTTTGATTTGTTTGATGATGCATCTCATCATGAGAACAATCTTATTGCAGAAAAGTATAAAAAGTTAAGGGTATATTTAAAAAATACTATGAAAAAGTGTGGATTTAAGACTATTAATGAAGAATGGTGGCACTATACATTAAAAAATGAGCCTTATCCTGCAGATCAAGAAAGTAGCTATTTTAACGTTACTGGA
Organism: Candidatus Babelota bacterium; assembly: GCA_013815795.1. Classification (GTDB taxonomy): domain Bacteria; phylum Babelota; class Babeliae; order Babelales; family Babelaceae; genus PRDV01. The sequence continues at coordinate 5,231 of JACDFK010000016.1, forward strand.
GAATAAGTACAACGCAGGAGCTTATTTCCTAGGACATACCCCTTTAAAGCTGAATACATAAGACAAATTACACACTGCCTCTAAAAACCATTTTATATGGTTTAAATGACTAAGTCCTTTACAGATGTAAATCACAAACGGCCTTTCACTACAGGAAAGCCGTTTTGGTGATTATTTTCTTACTAAAAAGTGATATATATTAAAACAAGGTATCGGTTATAGTATAGATAGGGCGCATTTATGATCTTGAATGTTCAAATTGCCACTGTTTCAAATATGCTATACGTTCCTCATGGGATGGATGAGAAGCCCAACCTCTTTCTAATAATTTATATAAAAATGATCTGTTTTTTGATTCTTTTTCAAAGTATTTAATCCCTCCTTCAGCGGTACCTAAAGTTTCAACCGCCGTGAAGTCAGCGTCACGTTCACATTGCCGGAAAATTTTTGTGTAAACATGCAGGCCCCAAAGACCTAACAATCCAATTCCTAATAATCCTCCACTACAAGCAAATTCAAGCATGGAAGGATCTTTGGCAATCATGCTACATGTAATCCCACAGCCAGTCACAAGAAAAAAAGATGCCGCTAACTGAAGGCTATTGTCATAGAGATACTGTTGAAATCTACTCTGAGGACCATTATCATGCACCCCATGAGCAGCTTCATGCGCAATAACAAATTTTTTTTCATCATCACTGTACTCTTTTTCAAATAACCTTTGCGCCAATTCTATACTAAAACATTCAGAATCACGATAGAAAGCATCTTGAGCGTGAGAAAGCTCATATGAAGGACTTATCCCAACTACAACTCGTCTTAACTTTTTATAGTTATCAAACTTGCTTAAAACCTCTTTAATTAATTTTTCATTATACTTTAACTTTTCTAATAATTCCAAATCTGTTTGTAAAGCATAGTGTAACAGTATACTTTGCGGACAAGTATGTTCATTTTTCTGCGTTATAGGTGTCTTATTCGTCAATTCAGTATTTTCCTGCACAACATCCATACCGTATGCCAAAGGCATAGATCCAGCGCTGCCTATTACAATAAAGGATAATAATTTCAAATGTGTATATAGTTTTTTCATGCTAAAACCTTCTTAACGGGGGTAATTAATACTGAGATAGTATAAGTATACCTTTCTTTTAAAAAAGTTCAAATAGAGAAAGTAAATAGAAAAAGAAGACTTAATTATGCCAACAGGTCCGGTAAAGGGACATGTTTACTTTAAAGGTCTAAGAGAGGGTCTCATGCAGGTATAGTCCAGAGGTAAAGGAATGAAATCCTAAGTCTCACTGTTATCAATTTTTAAATAGCAGAAATGCTGATCCAGTCTGCCTATCAAAGCTTTTTTATAACAAAATTATCAATCTTATTAAGAACTGCTTCTAGGACCTTTGAGCTTCAAAGTATCCAAAACTAGAACTCTTCAGGCTCACGTATCATTGTTTTTGGTGTGTTTTGTGAGAACGTATCTTATCATAGTAAAAGATGACCAATAGAGATTTTAAAGCAGACATGAGATTTTGACCTTGTCTTTATCCACCTCATTTCAAAGCTCTCATAAAAGGCTACCTCTGCTGGGCTGTTTTCACGCACGCTCTCTAAATTCTCACTCTATTCATCTTCAGAAAGAGTCCCTTCTTACATGAAAGATAACAAATTCCTTGCTTGACTTACTCACATTTTGAGTATACCATGTGAAGAGTATCGCAAAAAATGAGATTTTAACAACATGCTACATCTTTCTACATACATTAACGACATGAGGGAAAGAGGAAAGTCCTCTTTCACACTGGATCAGCTTATGAAAGATCTAGGAATCTCTAAATCTGGGGCTTTGAATACAGTCGCCCGCGCTAAAAAGAATGGAAATCTTATTAGCCCTGCAAGAGGGTTGTATATTATTGTTCCACCTGAGCACAAGCCTTTTGGATCTATTCCTGCGTCCGAACTCACTCCTCTTCTCATGGAATATTTACATGCAGACTATTATGTATCTCTTCTTTCTGCTGCTGCCCTTTATGGCGCAACTCACCAAAAACCTGCGCAATTCCAAATTATTACAAATAAACGAAGTCGACATCCGCTCTCTTTTGGGCTCGTAAGACTACAATTACTGTATAAGAAATCACTCAAGAACCTTCCGTTACGAGATTTTACAGTCACTACGGGCTACCTGAAGGTGGCGAGTCCAGAACTCGTTGTTTTTGACCTGTTACATTATCAAGAAAGAAGCGGCGGTCTCAATCATATTGCCACCGTTTTATCGGAGCTCGTTGAAAGACTTACTCTTCATGATCTCATACAACTCGCCGAACAACTTGATGGAAAAGCCTGGTTGCAACGGCTTGGGTTTATACTTGAAAAGCTTGGTACACATGATAATGAAAGAGCTGCTGAGCTCTCTAAAAAGCTGCTTAACCATCTCCAAGATAAACCATTACCCTATGTAGCACTCGCCCCAGAACTGCCAAAAAAAGGGTATCCTCGCATAAAAACATGGCGAATTATTGAAAATACCACTATCGAAAGCGATCTATGATACCAGAAAATTTTATCAGAGACTGGTTTCCCCATGCACGCTGGCAGACCTTAAGCATGGTAGAACAGGACTTAATAATAAGCCGAGCACTTATATGTCTCTATAGCAATCAACATGTTAAGGAGAGTCTGGTCTTCAGAGGAGGCACTGCGCTGAACAAACTTTTTATTAAACCCCCTGCCCGCTATAGTGAAGATATCGATTTTGTACAAGTAAGACCTGAACCGATTGGCCCAACTATAGATGCTATACGAGCAGCACTGAAACCCTGGCTGGGCGAACCAAAAAGAAAGCTTACTGAACGTAGTGCTAAACTTATCTATACCTATCAGGCAATTGGAGGTGAAGCAGCAAAATTAAAGATCGAAATAAATACAACAGAGCACTTTCAGGTACTCGCTTTGAAGCAGGAGTTATTCGTTGTTGAGTCTCCATGGTTCCAGGGCTCATGCTCAATTAGCACCTATGAGCTAGAGGAGCTACTCGCTACAAAGTTGCGCGCTCTGTATCAACGTAGAAAAGGTCGAGATCTTTTTGATATGTGGTACGTTCTTATACACCATAAGGTAAAAAGCGATCGCGTGATTGAAATCTTTCAACACTACTGTCTAAACGATGGCATCTTTATTTCAAAAGAATTATTCCAAAAAAACATGGAAGAAAAGAGGCTCAATAGAGACTTTCAAGCTGACATGAGGATTCTTCTTCCTCATCAGATTCAATGGAATTTTGAAGAGGCTTTTGATTTTGTCCATACCAATCTCATCTCTAAGTTACCCTAAAAGATGCTTATATCAGTACACGACCCTTCAGGTACTGGACTTTACTAAACGAATCATTTTCCCCTATTCGATGCCTCCCCGAGCACGAGAAGAGCATTCAAGAAAGAATCATTTTTCCGTCGCATTCAGTACCTTTACTCATAAAAGTCAGAATACGCTCTCCCCTATAGCTTTGCGCTGAATGAGGTATATATATGAGCAGTTTGTTGGTAGTGATATCAAAAATTTTAGCTATTCTATCGATGAATTGTATAAATACCATCGTGCTATCAGCACTACACATTAAATCCTTTAGTAGAAAGAATAAAACTTTCCATAGTGACTGTATAAAAATAGATATGATACAATAAAAGAGGGAGCTACACTCCCCCTTTTATATAGTTCTTAGTCAATAATGCTTTATTACGATCCTAATGAAACGAGCAAAAGCGAAATTACTGACATAAGTTTGATAAGAATATTTAATGCTGGACCAGAAGTGTCCTTAAATGGATCTCCTACGGTGTCACCAATAATAGCGGCTCTATGTGCAGCAGAACCCTTGCCTCCGACATTACCAGCCTCGATATATTTTTTAGCGTTATCCCATGCTCCACCGCCATTTGCCATCATAAGAGCCAATAGAACCCCTACAACCGTTGCTCCTACAAGAAGACCACCGAGTCCGAATTTACCCAGTACACTCTTGTACACAACAATAGGGACAGCTATTGTTATAAATCCTGGCAAAATCATTTCTCGTAAAGCTGCTTGTGTACTAATTTCAATACAGCGTTTATAATCAGGGGTTGCAGTGCCCTCCATTAATCCTGGAATTTCTTTAAACTGACGTCGAACTTCTAAGACCATCTTTAATGCAGCGTCACCCACAGATCTCATAGTAAGTGATGAAATGATGAAAGGAAGCACACCTCCAATAAAGAGACCTACAAGTACCTCTACCTTCATAAGATCCAACACTTCAATATGTGCCTGTTCAGCAAAAGCAGCGAACATACCAAGTGCGGCCAATAAAGCTGAACCGATAGCAAATCCTTTGCCCATAGCAGCTGTTGTATTTCCTAATGAATCCAGTTTATCGGTTATAGCTCTCACCTGAGGACCAAATCCAGACATTTCTGTAATACCGCCAGCGTTATCCGCAATAGGACCAAAAGCATCAACGGTCATAGTAATACCCACCGTTGCAAGCATCGAAACTGCAGCAATAGACACTCCAAAAAGAGCGCCGCCATACGTATAGGATGCCCAGACTCCACCTGCTAATATAATTACTGGTAAAGCAGTAGATTCCATTCCAATTGAAAGGCCATAAATAATATTTGTTGCAGCACCTGAACGCGAGATTTCAGCAAGATTTTTTACGGGAGTACTACCTGTATAGTATTCAGTAATAAGTCCAATGACAATACCCGCAGCACACCCAATCAGAACCGACCAGATAAGATCGGAACGTTGGAAAGTACCGCCGATTCCCACTAAACGCATATACCCAAAAGCACCAACCGCGAATGCTACAATCGCTATAGTAGTTGCATTTCGAAGCATTTTTGCAGGTTCCGCTCGTATAATTGTATTTGCAAACAGCCCAAGAAATGAGCCTAAAAGGCCTATAATTGAAAGAATAACCGGTAATGTCACATATATACCAGCGTCAGCACCTTTAGAGGTAGCAAGAGCGATAGAACCGATCATAGCTCCTACATAAGACTCGAAAATATCGGCACCCATACCAGCTGTATCTCCTACGTTATCACCTACAAGATCAGCAATAACAGCAGGGTTACGAGGATCATCCTCAGGTATACCTGCTTCTAGTTTTCCTACAAGATCAGCACCAACATCTGCCGATTTAGTATAAATTCCGCCACCTACTCGAGCAAAAAATGCAACGAGCGATGCTCCAAAACCAAAACTAGAAAGAAGAAGGATAAAATCACGTTCATCAGAAAAAAAGACGATAAGGAGACCTAACCCTAAAATTCCAAAACTAGCCACAGAAAATCCCATAACTCCACCACCCAGGAAAGCAACTAAAAACGCGGAATGTTCTCCGGTGTTTTTTGCAGCAATTGCTGTTCGAACGTTTGCTTTAGTAGCAGCCATCATCCCGACAAGTCCACAGATCAAAGAAAAAAGAGCACCCATGAGAAAGCAGCCTGCAGCATACTTATTTCCAAAATAACCCAGTAAAAGTAAAATAGGCAATACCACTAAGCTAATTACTTTGTACTCTTCCTTTAAGAAGGTCATCGCTCCTAAATGTATTGCTTGAGAAATCTGAAGTGCCTTTGCATCATCGACCGCGTAGCTTTTTATTTTTAAAAAAAGCAGAAATACCAATAAAAAACCGGCACATGACGCTAAAAGCACTGCTAGTGTAAATGCAGAATATATCATTGCTGTATCCTCTTCGTTTAAAAGCAATTATAAAGTTTTTACTAGTATCTCATTCTTTTACAAAGATCTCAAGACAACATTTTCATATAACCCTACGTTTACCATAGAAATTGCTATTGTGCAACTAAGAAGAACAGTGTTACCTATTTTTCAACTTTCGTGATCTTTAAAATATTACTCGTGGAATGTTCCATAAAAACAGAAGGCGCGCCAAGCTCTGTGCTCGCAAGCCGTCGCCAAATCAGTCGATCATAAGCTCTACAAGTCCCCTAAAATGTAGCACTCGAATACTTCAAGGCTCGAATGAAAGTGAAAATTCTGAAGTAAATGCAGAATCCAGGTTTTATAACACCAGATGCCCCCCTGTTTACCTGCTCCCCTCTTATATTTTTAGTAGAGCCCCCGTTAGAACATACTAAACATCTGCCCTACCTATACCGTTAAGCAACGGATCGATTCTACATAGAATGTACCGGTGCTCAACGGTTTTATTAGGAAAATACTCTAATTTTTACACTTGGTTTTTCCACGCACTAAAGATATAACGTTCGTCGATGTATGATTGATGTAGAAGATTTTCCTATATGAATCCTTTTTACAAGGCCCTCAAGATTGAAGCTTCACTAAACGGAATCTTTACACCCTTTATTTCCTGATACTCTACAGGACCTTTCCCTAAAAGTGCAATAATGGTCCCTGGCCCTGAAAGTGCATAGGCGCCCGTAATAGCATTTTTTCTGTCGAGTTCACATATAATCTTATTCTTATGATCTTCATGAATACCCTCTGCTATTGCCACAACAATATCCTCAGGGTCTTCCGATCGAGGATTATCGGTAGTTAAAAAAATATGATCAGCATGATGAGCCGCAATTTTCCCCATAAGAGGCCGCTTAACCACATCTCTATCCCCCCCTGCCCCAAAGATCACAATCAATGTATCAGTAAGGGGACGTAAAGCACCTAACAGAGCATCAAAAGATGAAGGGGTATGAGCATTATCGATAAAGGCCACTGCATTATTTGGTAAAACAAACCGCTGTAAACGGCCAGGCACCCCTTCAAACGAAACAAGCGCTTTCTGAATGATAGATACATCAAGCACATACTCTTGAACAACGCAACAGGCAGCAACTATATTGTACGCACTAAAATCTCCCAATAACCCGTGCACCTCATAATCGATTCCCTCGAAATTCACCACTAACTGAGATATATCACTTTTTTTGACAGATGCTTGAAGAGTTCCCTTGCCCTGTAAACTATAGAGAGAGACACCATTACAGTGCGACGCAAAAGCGGCAACTTTCTCGTCATCAGCATTCATATAGATTCGCCCGTTAGCATGCTTTAAAAAGAGCGAACATTTAGCATGAAAATAGTCTTCTTGAGTACTATAGAATTCAGAATGCTCTAAACTAAAATTAGTAAAAACGGTCGCATCAAAAGAGAGTGTTACTAATCGGTCGAGACTCAACGCTTGTGCTGCAACCTCCATGATGACATATTCAACCCCCACAGCTCGACATCGAGCAAAAAAGGCATGAAGATAATCCGGTTGAGGAGTAGTCAAAGGTGCTGGATACACTTCAGAAAGAATACGGTTTTCTACGGTACTAATAAGCGCTGTTTTACATCCCGCACTGCGAAGCATATGCTCAATTAAAAAGGCTGTGGTCGTTTTTCCTTTTGTTCCTGTAATACCAATAAGCTTCAACGAGGCAGCGGGATATCCATGAGCTTTCGCGCTCAGCTCAGCTAAAGCACGGCGCGCCGATAAAACGAAGATAAGCTCAACATTATGGAAAGCTATAAGATTTTGAATGCTGGGGGAAATCTCTTCATCCTGCTGAATAACTATGGTGGTAGCTCCGCGCTCAATGGCCTCTGGTATATACGAGGCACCATGTTCCTTCATACCTTTTATAACTACAAAAGTAGTACCAGGTCCCACAAAAGACGTGTGAGCAGTCACCGGAAGTAGTCCGGGAAATTCAGATAGATTCATGTACAGTCCTTCGATAGCAAAATGTAATACAATAGTTTTAAGGCTTCTATCTTACTACTCTCTCTAAAGCAGTTGCTCACGAACTGCCTTAGAGATTACCTTTTTTTATTTTTTTTTGCTAACGGTTAAGCTCATCCGCCATCGAAAGTACCTTTTCAAGAGCAACGCCTAACATCTGCTTACCATCAGCATACCGTACACTCACTGTACCTGCATCTACCTCTTTTTGACCAATTACAATCATCCAAGGAACCTTTTCTAACTGTGCAGCTTTTATTTTCGATGAAATTTGATCGGAAGAACGATCAAGATTCACGCGTAGACCATGCTTTTTAAGAGCACTATACACTTCTTGTGCATACTGTTTTTGAGCGTCCGTTATCGTTAATACCATTATTTGCACGGGTGCAAGCCAAAAAGGAAGGTTCCCTTTAAAATGTTCAAGCAAGATAGCAAAAAACCGCTCTAAGGAACCGTATAAAGCTTGATGGATAATAACCGGTCTTTCACGAGTTCCCGAAGTTGATATATAGTGCAAATCGAAATTATCTGACTGGAAAAAATCTATCTGAACGGTTCCACACTGCCATTCTCTATTCATCGCATCTTTAATTTTGATCTCGATTTTAGGACCATAAAAAGCCCCTTCTCCCTCTTTGAGAACATACGGTTTGCCATATCCTTCTAATACCGCTTTTAACGAGTTGGTAGCCTTATCCCACAGCTCATCACTTCCCATAGATTTTGCTGGTTTTGTAGCAAGCGCAAGATCAACAGAGGCAAACTCACATTTATGTAACATTCTAAAAGCGATATTCAAGATAGTACGTACCTCTTCTTCCACCTGATCAACGGTACAGTAAATATGTGCATCATCTTGGGTAAAAGCCCGCACACGCAAGAGCCCATGAAGAACCCCCGAAAGCTCATGCCTGTGAACATGACCAAACTCTGCAAGTTTTAGAGGAAGTTCGCGATAGGATCGTGGCCTATGCTTGTAAATTAAAATAGATCCAGGACAGTTCATAGGTTTAATAGCATAACTCTGTTCATCAACAGTGGTAAAATACATATTATCTTTATAGTGAGCATAGTGGCCTGAACGTTTCCATAACTCATCTGACAATATCATAGGTGTTTCCACCTCTTGATAGTCGTATTCTGCATACAATTTTCTCATATACGAAACAAGAACATTTAAAACTGCTTTTCCTTTAGGGAAAAAGAAAGGAAACCCAACAGCTTCCTCTTCAAAAGAGAAATATTCAAGCTGTCGGCCGAGCCTGCGATGATCATACAGCTGAGCTTCTTCTCGACGAGTCTCAAAATCTACTAAATCTTGAGAGGTAAAGAATGCAGTGCCATGAATACGTTGTAACGGTTGATTTTCTCGATTAGCCCTCCAGTAAGAACCAGAAAGTCCTAACAGTTTAAAATACTTAATATCTCCTGTCGAAGCTTCATGACCTCCACGACAAAGATCTCTAAAACCATCCTGTGAAGAAAGACCAACCGTCTCTCCCGGTATTCCCTCAATGAGTTCAAGCTTAAAAGGATTATCTTTAAAAATCTCTCGCGCTTCTTGTTTACTAATTTGTCGATGTTCGATAGGAAAATTTTTCAACGAAAGTTCTTGCATCCGTTTTTCAATAGTTGGTAAATCTTCCTCTTTCAAAGAGCGCGATAGTAAGGCATCATAAAAAAAGCCTTCTTCGGTTGCGGGACCTATCGTTAAGAGCGTGTCAGGAAAGAGCTCTAAAACCGCATGGGCCAGTAGATGAGCCGCAGAATGACGAAGAACTTCAAGCTTTTTTTGTTGTTCCATAGAAATAATCCTTTCGATATTTTAGTGATAAATTCCAAGGAATCGATACGATTCATAATCTTTAAAAAAAGAGTTTCTATTTTTCTCACCTTGGTGTACAGTATACTAAAAAAAGGGGAAATGAGGTAGTAGTATGAGTAAAATTATGGCATTAGACCTGGGCGACCAATGGGTAGGAATAGCATTAACAGATGAGTCATGCCTTATTGCTCGACCTCTTACTACCGTGCAAACTTCAGAGCTTACCGCCTTTTTAAAAAACATCATTACACAAGAGACCCTTCAATGCATTATTGTGGGTCATCCAAGGACAATGGCGGGACGTGAAAGTGAGCAAACAAGAAAAATTATTACACAAAAAGAAAACCTTGAAAAAGAGTTTACTAGTATACCTTTCTTACTATGGGACGAGCGTTTAAGTAGTCAGCGAGCTCAAACATTAGGGCCACAAAAGAACAAGGAAGAAAAATTACGATCGCATGCCCGTGCTGCTGCGTTTATACTTGATTCATATATTTCATATCTTCAAACAACGAAAGGGAATAGTAACGATTATTAATAGAAGATACTAATAAAGGAAGAAGCACTTTTGTTAGTACCAAGGGCTGAAGCACCCTTGTAACTACTTGACGATATATAATATTCACGAAGCCACTTTTAATAAAAGGGAGAGGAAGCGGCATGAAGTGTACAAAGTGTTCTGGTCTTATGATCATGCAATCTTTTTTTGATCATTTTCTTAATTTTGAGGGATGGAAATGTCTCAACTGCGGAAAAATAATCGCTAAAAAAGAAAAACCTATGGAATTTGATGCGTTTAGTATTTTTTACCAACAACAAAGGTGTAACAATAAAAACAATTAATGTATGGTAGTATTTTTAACGATACATGCCCGTTACAAGGACGTACAATGGGGAATTTTCAGAGATGGAGTGCTTATTGAAGCAGCTGCAGATGAAAGCAAAAAGGTTAGTAAAAATTTCCTTATAATGCTAGAAAATCTTCTACAGAAGCATAAGCTTATATTTTCTGATCTTTCCTTCATTGTCGCCCATCGAGGGCCTGCACCCCTTACCACTCTTAGGGTATCTCTAGCAACCGTTAATGGCTTAGCCTTTGCCACCGGTATCCCTCTAATTGGGGTTAATGGGCTTGAAGCTCTTTTAGATGAGCATAGCCACCCAGAAAAAATTACCGTAGTACTCCTTAATGCCTTTTGTAATGAAGTGTATTATGGAATTGATAACCCCCACGCTGCTTATTCCCTGCATAACAGCTCTGAAGAAGATAGTTCAACAATAAAAAACTCTTTTTGCGAATCACGCAGGTACGGATGTGCCCCCGCGTCCTCTTTTATTGAAAGCCTCGCCCAACAGTATACAGAGCCTTTATCACTTGTGGGAAATGGAGTAGAGCTATATTCAGATCTTATACACACACATCTTGCTGGCAACGCGAATCCGCTTTCTAATGATATTGCCTCACTGGAAGCTATTGCTAAAAAAGGGCTTGAAAAATGGAACTCCAAAGAAATTACAGGAGAAGTAACCCCCCTGTATCTTAAGGGAGCAACACCCTAACACCTCTATTACCCTTATTTAACAGGGTACCTATGTAAAGTGTAAATCAGTCGATCTTTTTGAGCATTTTCACGTAAAGTATTAATTGAGCATGCATAGATTTAACTTAATACATTAATTGACAATTAAAAAATTAAACACTATGCTGTAGGAGGTATTGCTAACCAATCCCAGCAGTCATATTCTTCTCAATATCCACAAGGAATTTTCATGAAAAAAACAGTCGCAATTGGCTTACTTCTTACGTTCCCTTCTTTTACACAAACAATGGAAATTGAGAAAGTAGATACGTATAACTCTACAGCTATGGAAATTATAGAAAAAAACAATTTCCAAGCATCGATACTGAAAAAAGCCCGGAGCTCTGATGGATCGATGATTGTTACCTTAGATTCTAGGGGAGATATCTCTTTATGGGATGGGAAAACAGGGGACTCCTTGGATTTCTTTATGGCAAAGTACGTTGATAAAAAGAATCAAGTCTTCTCAATTGGATTTAATAATGAAGAAACCAAGGTTCTTGTTACCACCTTAACGGGAGTAGAAGAACATGAAATCGTCAATTTCAAAGTCCTCAAAAAAATTAAGGAAATCAATAATTATCTACCCTTCAAGAGAAAAAGCCAAAGTTCTGATGGATCAAAAATTGTCACCTTTGACTCTAAAGGACGTGTCGCTCTGTGGGATGGACAAACCGGTGCTCCTCTTGACCCTTTTATGGGACACTTCTCGACCTCAATCGAAGAGATACCTTCAATTGCGTTTAATAAGAAAGGGACCACAGTTATTGTCAGAACATCTAAAAAAACAGAAGTTCTTGAAATCATCAACCCTACCGCTCTAAAAACTATCGGAGAATACAGCTCTTTATATTATATGAAAAAAAGTCAAAGTAGTGATGGATCGAAGATTGTCACATTAGACTATGAGGGAAATATCTCTCTCTGGGATGGTGAAACGGGGTCTCCTCTTGAAAGGAATTTAACAACCTATCTTAACCTAAATGAGATACTCTCAATAAAATTCAATGATACAGGAACTAAGATTGTTATTACTACATTAGAAGGTGTTGATAGTATAGCACTAGAGCACTATGAAGGATCCTCTCTCGATAGAGATACAAACGAGTTGCCGTGCTGCATACAATAAGATCCCTATCGCTCAACGGGGATGATTAAGCAATAAATACAAAATTATCAACTTTAATAACATAACTAAGGAATTTTCATGAACAAAACAGTCACGATTGTCTTACTTGTTTTACTCTCTTCTTTTACACAAGCAATGTATATGGAAAAAGTAGATACATCTAACTCTACAGTAATGAAAATTATCAAAGAAAAAAAATCCGAGACAACCCTACTGAAAACAAGACAAAATCTTGATGGATCTAAAATTGTCACTTTCGACTCATCCGGATATATATCTTTATGGGATGGGACAACAGGCAGATCATTGGATCCAATAATAGCAAGATACATCATTGATGATAAGAATGATGTACTCTCAATCGGATTTAACAATGAAGGAACTAAGATTCTTGTTACTACTTCAATAGGGATAGAAGAACATGAGATCGTCAATTTCGAAGTCCTCAAAAAAATTAACAAACGCAATAATATACCACTGGACAGAAAAAGCGTGAGTTCTGATGGATCAATGATTGTCACCTTAGACTCTAGAGGATCAATCTCTCTCTGGGATGGTCAAACCGGCGCCCCACTTGACCTTTGTATGGCATGCTACGGGCACTCCTTTAAAGAGATACCTTCAGTTACGTTTAGTAAGGAAGAAACCACAATTATGATCAGTACATCTAAAACCATAGAGGTTCTTGAAATCATCAACCCTACAGCTTTAAAAAACATCAGAAAACACCTCCCTTTTGGTTATGCAAAAAAAAGTCAAAGTAGTGATGGATCGAAGATTGTCACTTTAGACTATGAGGGAAATATCTCTCTATGGGACGGAAAAACCGGGTATCCTCTTGAAAGGAATTTCACAACGCATCTTAACACCCAAGAGATACTCTCACTCAAATTCACTGATACAGGAACTCATATTATTATTACTACATTAGAAGGTGTTGATAATATAGCAATAGAGCACTATAAAGACTCCTCTCTCGATAGAGATACAAACGAGTTGCCGTACTGCATACAATAAGATCGCTCTGGCTCTACGAGGATTATTTAGCAGTGAATAGCTAAAAAATACTCACTTTAATAACATAACTAAGGAATTTTCATGAAAAAAACAGTCGCAATTGGCCTACTTCTTACGTTCTCTTCCTTTACACACACAATGGAGATTAAGAAAGTAGATACGCATAATTCTACAGTTATTGAAATTATCGAAAAAAACAATTTCAATGTATCGATACTAAAAAAAGCCTCGAGCTCTGATGGATCGATGGTTGTCACCTTGGATTCTAGAGGATATATCTCTTTATGGGATGGGAAAACAGGCAGCTCATTGGATTTATTTATGACAAAATACGTTGATAAAAACAATCAAGTATCTTCAATTGGATTTAATAATGAAGAAACTAAGGTTCTTGTTACCACATCAACAGGAGTAACAGAACATGAGATCGTCAATTTCAAAGTCCTCAAAAAAATCAAGGAAATCAATAATTATCTATCCTTCAAGAGAAAAAGCCAGAGTTCTGATGGATCTAAAATTGTCACCTTTGACTGCAAAGGACGTGTCGCTCTGTGGGATGGACAAACCGGTGCCCCTCTTGACCCTTTTATGGGACACTTCTGGATCTCACTCGAAGAGATACCTTCAGTTACGTTTAATAAGGAAGGGACCACAGTTATTGTGAGAACATCTAAAAAAACAGAGGTTCTTGAAATCATCAATCCTGCCGCTCTGAAAAACATTCGAGAATACCGCCCTTTTTATTATGTAAAAAAAGTCAAAGTAGTGATGGATCGAAGATTGTCACTTTAGACTATGAGGGAAATATCTCTCTATGGGACGGAATAACCGGGTATCCTCTTGAAGAGAATTTAACAACCTATCTTAACCTAAATGAGATACTCTCAATAAAATTCAATGATACAGGAACTAAGATTGTTATTACTACATTAGAAGGTGTTGATAGTATAGCACTAGAGCACTATGAAGGATCCTCTCTCGATAAAGATACAAACGAGTTGCCGTGCTGCATACAATAAGATCCCTATCGCTCAACGGGGATGATTAAGCAATAAATACAAAATTATCAACTTTAATAACATAACTAAGGAATTTTCATGAACAAAACAGTCGCGATTGTCTTACTTGTTTTACTCTCTTCTTTTACACAAGCAATGTATATGGAAAAAGTAGATACAATTAACACTTCTGCTCTCCAACTTATTGGAAATTTAACCATACTGATAAAAAAGCACAGTTCGGATGGATCAAAAATTGTCACCTTAGACTCATACGGAACTGTCTCTCTGTGGGATGAAAACTGGTGTGCTCTGGATAAGTATTTAGCAGATTACTCTGGCAAAATAAATCAGATTCTCACCCTACAATTCAATAGGGAAGGGACTAAAATTCTGATTACTACTCTTAAGGGAGTTGAAGAATACAGTATTGAAAAACATAGCATAGCAAGAGAGCATTTGGAAGACTCCTCTCTCGATAAAGATACGAATGAGTTGCCTTGTTGCATACAATAAAATCCCTGTTTACAGAGCTGTACGGCTTTAGCTGCTACTACTAAAAATATTTATTTTTTTACAAAATTTAAGGAATTTCCATGAAAAAAATTCTTTCCCTAATCTTCTTATTTCAATCTCTTCTTTTATGCATGCTATGGAGATGGAAAAGACATCAACTATCAACTCTACCGTGATGGAGAGAATCGAAAAATATAATACCTCCAGAAACTACACTATCCCTGTAAGCATACTCCAAATAAGCCCTAGTAGTGATCGATCAAAGATTGTCACCTTAGATAATTATGGATATATCTCTCTCTGGGATGGTCAATCGGGCGGTCTTCTAGAAGAGAATTTAGCAGATTACTCATGCAACAAAGATGAAGTTTTTTCAATTGCGTTCAATGAAAGGGGAACTAAAGTTCTTGTTATGGCATCTAAGCAAGAAATTGAAAAACATGAAATCGTCAATTCAAAAGCCCTTAATGCTATAAGAAAACATTGTGCAAACCACGGCTTACTTAAAAAAATTCAAAGTTCGGATGGATCAAAGATTGTCACGCTCCACACCTCTGGCTTTATCTCTTTATGGGATGGAGAAACAGGTGATCTTCTTGAAGAACATTTAGCTTTCTACAGTAACAAAAAGGAAATACTTTCAATTAAGTTTAACAATGAAGGAACTAAGGTTCTTGTTGCTACAACTAAAGGCGTTGAAGAACATGAAATTATCAACCTACAAGCCCTAAAAGCTATTCGAAATAATAACCTTTCTCCTCTACGAATGAAAAGTCAAAATTTAAATGGTACACAGATTGTCACCTTGGATGAGCAGGGGTATATATCTCTGTGGGACGGAAAAACAGGTGACCCTCTTGATAAGTTTATAGCAGAATACCCTACCTACTGCTTTAACATCTACGATTCACTCTCAGCTGAAAAGGATAGAGTGCTTTCAATCGGATTCAATAATGAAGGAACTAAGATCCTGGTCACCACATCTAAGAAAGTAGAGGAATATATAATCATCAATCCTCAAGCTCTATACAAAATTTATCAATACAGTGATGATTATTATTATGAGAAGAAAAGCCAAAGTTTAGATGGATCAAAGATTATCACTTTCGATCACGAAGGATACATCTCTCTTTGGGATGGAAAAACGGGCGAACCTTTAGAAATTCATTTTGCTGACTACTCAAACAGATCTACTACAGTACTTTTAATTGGATTTAATGATGAAGGAACTCAGGTTCTGGTTACTACATGGGAAAAAATTGAAGAGCACCCTATAGTACAAGAACTTTTTGACTACGATAAAGACACTCATGAGCTTAGCTGCAGCTTACAATAATATCCCTATACCTAATTACAAAGAAACGCTTACTGTTTTTGTAAATAAGAAACGTACACCCATTGCAAGATCGCGGTGTACGTTTCTTTCTCTCTTCTTAAGGAGATTGAACAGCCGAAGAACTTAAATAGAACTAAAAAAACCTGTGCATTACATACCCACTTCATGATACAGTGGTAAAGGAAAAAACCTAGCAGTATAATTTTCTAGGGAATCTAAAAAAACAGTACTTCCACTAAAAAAATTAAACACAGGAATTCTCGTATGAAATCTTTTTTCTCAGTTTTACTGCTTCTCTTACTTAGTCCATCCCTTCAGGCAATGCAAGAATCGATGGAGCTCAATCAATCGCAGATAAATCTTATCCATTATGTAGAATTATATCCTCCTAAAACCGTTTTAACGGGCAAAGATGTGGGCAACACCAAAACGGCCACCCTGAACGAAAATGGTGAAATCCTGATATGGAATACCAAGACCGGCGCACTCATTAAAACGTTAGAAGGCACTTACAAAGATAGAAAAATACTATCTCTTTATATTGGTAACAACGGACATGACCTGTTTGTACGAACCGATACTGAAAGTTTCACCGTGGTAATTTCAGAAAAAAAACTAGGTGGTAAAGGCGCAGATATTATACTAACAGGACACGATTCTACTAATACAAAAACGGCCACTCTTGACCAATCTGGGTGGATACAGGTCTGGGATAACAAAACCAAAGAACTACTACATATTTTAACGACTAATTATAAGAATACAGAGGTGCACTCCTTCTTTATCTCTGACGATGGAAAATGGATCACCATTGAAACGTTTCACTACCAAGAAAAAGTTATGCTCAATCCTCTAAGCTCAAAACTTATTGTTGAAGATGACTATAGTATAATCACGCCCAAAAATAATGTTATCGATGATCGCACCGATAGTGTATTCAGCGAAGAAGAACAAAAAAGTCCTTACTCAGATAAAGGTACTCAAGAGCTTTCTTGCAGCATACAGTAGAATATAGTATTTATCACAGTCGCGTATCATTTTTAAGAAAAACAGAGAGAATATTTCCTTTGTTTTACGTACAGTAGGATCGGTATTTCCGCACTACCTGTCTAATTTTAGAGAAATGTACTGATTAAGAATAGCAGTAAACAACGATTGACTGCGCTCCTCACTTCTGCTTTTACTGCACGTTGTTAAGGCGAAAGACGTGCTTAGGTGACAATAAGAGCTCTATTAGTAGGTTTTGCATATAACTGTAAGAGTATGGGGGTTGCTGTTATTATTTCTTACGCGTTAAAGAGCGTAAAACCCCTAAACCTACTGCAATAGCCTGTTGAGCACGTAAAATAGTGGGCGTAAGCGCACAAAAAGAAAATCCTTTTAAAGAAAGCTGGTGCTTTTCATCGGACGTTAAGTCTCCTTCAGGCCCAGAGCACGCAATAATCTGAGTCGGGTTTTGCTCGTCTAGTAAACGTACGTTGTCCCATAAAGGTGAACCTGAAGCATCGAAAAAAATCTTCATACCCTGACCCGAGTCACTTTTAGACCATTCAATTAAAGAACAGACCGGAAATAGTAAAGGTATAAGAAACTGTTTTGACTGTTCTGCGGCAGCGATCATAATTTTATGACAGCGGATACGCTCTTTTTCGCCAAGCCACATTCGTCCCGTTTTTTCTGTTAGAAGAGGCTGAATAGAAGTTGCACCCATTTCAGTAAGAGTATACAGAGACTCTTCAAAAGCTTCCCGTTTCATGAGAGGTAGTAACCAATGAATGGTAGGTGTTAAAGCAGAATGTACTCTAACATCATCGATAGAAATAAGAATACTCTTGGGAGAATCGGTTCGCAAAAAAGTAGCTTTCACCGAATGCGTATCATCAAAAAGGACAAAATGGTCATCCTTCTGTAGCCGCACTATCTTAAGAATCCGATTAACAAGCTCTTTTTCCGCCAATACAGCAGTAAGACCAGGAGCAGTAGACCGTATGTGCTTTACAGATTCAGAGTAAAATGCAAACTCATGTGCCCTCAAAGGCGTTTTCATCAGCGCTTCCTTTAAACTAGAGATACAAGAAAGTTCTATTCTTTCTTGTAGTTTTTAAAAAAATCTTCGAGAGCCGGCTCTTATAATTTTTCAATTTCTGCATAACACCCATAAGATAAGGTGTATGAGCCGTTTTTCCTAGACCGGAAATTAGTTTCACTAGAGCGTTCTGCTAAACGCATACCTACCGTATTCAGCACTTAAGGATAGAACCGATCGCCTTACCCTTTAAAACCGCTTATTGCCCAACGCTGAAAATCATAGCATTTATATAAAAATGCTATTCCATACGTACGAACTCCCACCATAAAAAATGAGGGCGTTTCCACTTCGGGAGTCTGAATATCGACATCTTGCACTAAGGTAAGCAAAGTTTCAAGACTATCGATTTCCTCGGTGGAATCATTCTCACCCAATTTTACTGGACTCTCTTCAACTTCCCCAAGGGGCTCACCGGGGCTTGAAACGAAAGATTCACGCATAAATGACTCATTTTCAACAGAGGAAACCAACGGTGCTCTCTCTTTACATACCTCTTCTTGAGGAAGTAACATTGCTTGAAGATCATCTATACTTGCGTGAGCAGTAGCTTGTAAAGATAAAACACATAAAAGTGTATGGCCAACTACAGCTATAGTACGATTCATAACAATATCCTGTTCTTATGTATGATACTTGTCTTATTATAAACCATTACAATGTAGTTTAAACATATCACAGAGTTGCTCAATCTCAAAGTGGTCCCCCAGAGATTTAAACTCTCTTTCTCTTATGGAAAACTACGATTTTCTTAAAACAAAAGCTAGAAGGATACAGTACCCCCATGCTACACTAAGGCTGTACCTCCTTTATTACTGAAAGAAGCATTATGAAGCAAGGCCCTCATGTTCTTGTAATTCTCGATGGATTTGGCTACCGTCATGCTCATGAGCATAATGCGATAAGTCACGCTAAACCACACAATCTGCTTCGCTGGACTACGTATTATCCCCATACTACCATCCATGCTTCCGGAAGCTTCGTGGGACTTCCTCCTGGTATGATTGGCAATTCTGAAGTAGGACATCTTACACTAGGTAGTGGCCGAATAATTAAGCAGCCTATGTTAAGACTTCAAGAAGATATTGAATCGGGTATTTTTTTTAAGAACGATATTCTTATACAACGTTTTCAGGAAATTAAAAAAAACCACAAACGGGTTCATATAATGGGCCTTTTATCCGATGCGGGAGTTCATAGTTCCATTTCACATCTTGTGGCTCTTATTACTATGGCTCACCAACAAGGAGTTGAATCTATTGTAGTTCATCCTTTTCTTGATGGGAGAGATACTCCGCCTGAATCTGCAGTTCAGTATTTACGTACCTTAGAAGAAGCTCTCACCGTCATTAAATCGGGGATAATTGGAACCATCCATGGAAGATTTTATGCAATGGATAGAGATAATCATTGGGAAAGAACTGAGCGCAGCTATAAAATTTTAACAACCCCTCAAAAACCCTCCTTTACTCATTGGCAGGAAGCGCTGCTTCACTCGTATGAACAAGCTATAACAGATGAATTTTTTATTCCTCTTGCTCTTGATGAAGATGCGTTCTTCAAAGAAGGAGATCTGATTATTTTCTTTAACTTCCGGGCAGATAGAGCGCGACAGTTAACACAAGCACTGGTAGAACCCTCTACCGTTCCTTTTCCCGCTCATGAACTTCATTATTCATCTATGATTACCGGTACCTCTTACCATCCAGATTTGAACGTTGAGGTACTTTTAAAAACAGAAACTGTTCACAATACATTTTTTGATCTGTTAGAAAGGGCTCAAAAACGCATATTTACTATTGCCGAAACGGAGAAATATGCTCATGTTACCTACTTTTTCAATGGAGGCCGGGAACTTATTCGTACAAACGAAACACGAGTTTTAGTTCCTTCAAAACGACATTATGCAACGTATGCTTTCACCCCAGAAATGTCAGCTCTCGAGATCACGCAGACCGTAATTCAAGCGCTCGAAAAGAATAATCACGATTTTTATCTGATAAACTATGCCAATGCAGACATGGTAGGACATTCAGGAGAATTTACAGCTACCTGTAAAGCTATTACTATTTTAGATACACAGTTAGAAAGACTCTATCAAGAAGTTATTGAGAAACAGAACGGAACACTCTACATAACTGCAGATCATGGAAAAGCAGAAGATATGTGGGACACGGAAACAAACCAACCACGAACCGCTCATACCACTCACAAAGTTCCGTTTATTGTAATTGAAAAAAACAAACCGCATACCGAAAAAACTCTTGAAACACCGCCTCTTCCTCGCGAACTAGCAACAGTTGCTGCATTTATTCTTACACAGCTTTCATTAGAGCCCTCACCTGAAATGAAAAAGGATGTTCCTTCTATAAAGAAAGAACATCCCTAACATAATTTCTCTACCAATCAACTTTTCACTATCTCTTATAGTTCATAAGAGAGTACAGAGCTCGGTGCGTAGAACAAAGCTCTTACGCTTCTCTGACATATATAACATAGGCGCCATCGGTCCAGTCTTGTTTAAAGCCAAGGCTTTCATAGAGCTTTCTACCAGCAGTATTATCAGTACGTGTATTTAACCTTATAATACGACATCCCTTCTTTTTCAAGTCATCAATCGCATACTGCATAAGTTTACGGGCGTATCCACGTGAACGGAATTTTTTATCTACTCCCAAGAACAGTATCCAGCCTTCATACAGCGCGCCAGGATAATAGGCTATAAATCCAACAGGCTCACCTTTAATACGATAGGCCTTAATATTTAGAATACCGAAGGTACGCGAATCGGTCTGTGATGCAGCCCTATTGTCAAGCATAAACTCAGTTGAAAAATTCTTAGAATAATCATGTATAAGCCAATACCAGTTTTCTTTAAAAAGATTAACAATAAACTGTTTATCGCTCGAACTCGAATACTCATAAATACCTTCGCCAACCTGAGTTTGATAATACCATCCTCCAACTCCCACTCCACAGATCAGGGCAAGCCCAATTATCAGTTTCTTCATAAAACTCGTTTTTTGTACTATTTCCATCGAAATTCCTTTGTCTTGAGTATTTATTATATTATATTAATTGTAATTAATTTTTTAAAATATTTCAAATTTATTTAATTTATTGCCTAAAAAGCAGGCACAATACCCTATAGTTCACTCTAAGTGTATCATACTTTATCTCTAGTGAGAGTTTTTTTAGAGGATGCAGTAACATTTAAATTTTTTTTACTATGTTCACTATGCTCTTAAGCAGTACAGGTAGCTCATGATTCAACCTTTTAGAGTGGTTTATAGAGATAGATTCAGTTTCGACACTAAAGTCTTTAAACCCACTGTTCCTTAGGTACTATATCTTCCTGTAGCCATATCTCTTTCTGAATATCATATTCATAGGCTATAGATCCAAGAACAAGCCCTAAAGCGGGAGCTACATGTAGATTTTGCCGAGGATCCCTTTCTTCTAATGCTGAAGATAGATCGAAAACTGTTTTATACGGTGATGAGGCTACATCGATGCAGGCTCCCACAATTCTACGAATCATATACCGTAAAAAACCGGGACCTTTTATACTAATACGAAAAGCATCATACCGACAAAGAGGATCTAAATCGATAGATAGAATAGATCTAATCGTGCTTTCTGCTTCATTTCCCGTACAAAAAGAACGAAAATCATGAGTGCCCACAAAAAGCTGTAATCCTGCAGAGAGTTTTTCCATGTCAACCTTCCCACAATAATAGCCATAACGAGCATATAAAGG
>JACDFK010000076.1 GCA_013815795.1 Candidatus Babelota bacterium
CTTAGAGATAGAGAAACCTCGTTAATCAATTATTTAGACGCAAAAAAGACTTCTTTTAAAATGAAGAAGTAGCGATCTGATCAGATCTTTATCAAATATTGCTTAAGTCCTGTACCTATAAAACCCTCTAGAACGATGAAAAATGTATAAAAATTCGGCGATTAACCTTTCCTCTGCTACAATGCAAGAAATTTTATATATTTTTTCGCCGTATGTAATCTATAGATTAGAAGGATCTCTCATGTTGATTATAACAAATATAGATTTAATACAACTTGTTACTATACTTTAAAGAGTAGTGTACTCACTACGCTCATGAAACCGGTAAAGAATTTCTATAGGCTGCTTAAAAAAATATGTATAGAGAATCAAGAAAACTCAGTTATTTTTTTGCTAAAAGCGCTCTCATTGGGCTGAAACTTTTTTAGCAGTTTTATCAATCTTTATGACACATTCAATGCGGTATCAGGTTAACAGCATTCTTAAAAGATTTATAGCCAACAACTCAATCTTTTCTTCTGTTTGAATAAGAAGAGTCTTACCATCAGGACTACAGGTTATAGAACGAATAGCTGATTCATATTTTTTAAGTTCACGCATGAGTTTTCCTGTTTTCAGATTCCATACACATACTCGGCCGCGTAGAGACCCTGTAAAAACAAGGCTGTTATCTGGGCTGCATGCTACTGAAAAGACATCATCGTTTCCTTCCACTTTGAGGACTCTCAAATCAGTACCTGTCATAGTATCCCACATATACACCGCACCCCCAACCGATCGTGCAAGAATTGTTTTACCATCAGGACTATACAGTACCTGATGAATAGAACTCGCTCTCATATATATATCTTCACCTTCATGACTTAAAAGAGCCATTACTTGTTCGCCTGTTAAAGATTTTCTCACACTCACTGTTCCATCAGGAGATCCGGTAAGAACCGTTTCGCTCGTGGGGCTAAATACTACTGGTATAATCCCTGCATCACCTTTAAACTTCCACAACAAGTTTTCACTTTTTAGATCCCACACAAAAACAAATCCAGAACTAGGTCTGGCAAGAATAAGAGTGCCATCAGGGCTATATTCTACAAAGGTACAATCTGGACCAACGGTAGTACTCATACTGCTCTTAGAACTTTCTGGTCGCGATAGTATCTTTTCCCCTTCACTTATAGACCACACATCTATACTTCCATTATAGTTTCCTGCAAGAATAGTATCAGTAGTAGGGCTAAATGCCGCTGCAAGAATAGGAGGTTTTCCTTCTGTTACAAGGGCAAGCAGTTTTCTGCCCGTTCTTGCTTCAAAACAAAGTGTTGCATCATCCGATACTGAAAGAATCATAGTACCGTTACAATTAAACGCCAAGGATTGAAGTGAGTCGGTATGGCCCGTGAACTCTCTTATCTGTTTTCCGGTGAAGGTCTCCCACAGACAGACAGTATTAGTTTCAGATCCGGTAAGAATAAAATCTCCTTGAGGACTATAGACGGACGGAGCTGTGCTCGAATTTCCTCTAAGCTGTTTAAAAGGCTCAAAGCTAAAGTCTAAAGTATTCACCTGAACGAGTTGAGCAATAAGATGCCGAACATCCCACGGAAGGAGAGCTTGTATGGACATAACCATGACAAGTTTAGTAAGGAAATCTACAGAGCAGGGAAGTTCTTCAATCTTCTGTAGTTCTTTAGCCTGCGACTTATCTTTAGGAGTTCGATACACACCTAACATTTCTCCTTCTTGTTTAATTGTTATATTCTTAAAAACGAGGGTTTTTTGATCACTATCAGTAACTTTTTCGACGAATCGCTTCATGGTTTGAATTGAAGAGCTTAATCCTAGAGAAAAAAGAGTAAAAAATAAAAACTTTACACCATAGTCCATTACATAATTCCTTTACCTATAACGTGTTTTAAGCACCAGATTGAAAAAGTGGTCATTTCGCTTTCACAGCAGTTCTGTGACGCTCACATAAGGGTATAGCGAAATCAATAACTTGGCAAAAAATAGGAAAATAGGTGTGCCTGAGCATCCAAAACTATACTAAACACCAGCTTGCCAAAAGAGCGCGGATATAAATAAAGAGTTAAGCAGATCATTTAAAAGGACGTTTTTTTAGAAGAAATGTACCCCTATAATGACTGTCAAATAGATGAAAAAATGCGCTAAAGACGATTCCCAAAAACCTCTTTTAATAAACAACCAACTTAAAAGAATACCCTGCACAAGGCTTTCTAGGAGTCCTGATGTTAACAAAGACCCTGAACGCTCTACAAATGGCTGTATACCTATCAAAGGAAAAATTCCTGCTATAAATCCAGTCAAGAAAATACTCGCCCATTTTATCGTTTGATTACTCGATGGCTCAGGAGAGCCTTGCATTCTACCTAATACATATAAAACTGTAGGTAGAAGAAAGAGCCGCTCTACCACCTCTACATTGAAAGTCGCATATACTGCACCAAACAGTTGCCATTCTCTTGAAATTCGATTTGTATTAACAAGTTTTACTACCGTATCTAATGCGCCACTAGGAAGTACTACTGAAGGATAAAATCTTTGAACTACTACAAATGCAATTCCCAAGGCAATTCCATAAGGAAGGGCGGGGAAACATACAGCACGAAAGGGATGAGATACAAAAGGATTTATTTTAATTGTGGTGAGAACGTAAGAACTAACCGTAAGTAATATTTTATATACAATAGCAGCGATCAGTGGAATATAGAGAAGTATGAGTATCACTTCACCGCAAGAAGGAGACTGGGGATACGCTGCTTGAAACTGCTTAGTAAGAGGTAAACTGATAAGAGAGCCAAGTATACAGGTATACCAGATAAGCACTGTAGTTCGTGCAGAGAGAGGCTCTGCTATCAGGACTTTAGAAGCAGCCATAACATTTTTCCTTTATGTATCACTTTTCCCTTAAAATATACAGAAGGATTGATTCTGCCTCACGAACCAACGTAGATTTTACGATCTTTAAAAAATTATGCAAAAGAGTGTAGAATACATCTTTCTCTCAAAACATGTTCATTTTCACAATAAGCTTTAAGCGTGAATAAACATGCGTAGAGGAATATCTAGTAACTGTGTAGGGTCGCTCATTTTTTAGTGTACAAGTATATGACATTCTAAGACAAGTATCTTCTATAATGCTTAATAATGAAAATCATCTCATTATATATTTTTCCTTCATAATCATCCTCTCCTGTAGACTTTCTATGCAAAAAAATATCTAAAAAGTTATTTCACTGCAAGTCACACTGATTTTACTAGGCTCTGGTGACTTTTTATAAAAGAAGAAAAATAAGATATGATACTATCAAAAAGCAGGATGAATTTCTTTAAAAGAAGTGCTATCACATTAAAAATGTATATCAAGAAAACCGCGTGAATCAAAATTTTTAGCTTTCAAAAAAAGCGCACACATATAAACTGTGAACATCGGAAAGAAGAGTGGATTTCTGTGGAAGCTATGGGCAAGAACAGAAGCCCATAGGCAGGAATTGCCCGAAGAGTACTGCACAGAGAACTGTTTTTAGCAGGCTTTAGGAATGATCGAAAAAAAGGTAGCTATAATGAAAACTGCTAAACAGATTATTTAAGAGGCACCGCTTTTGAACATTCTCGTATACATCGAGTGAGCGAACGTATATAATCAAAACAAGGTTTTGAAATAGTAAGCCCCGTCATTCGATTAAGAATATACTCTACGAATTTATCAAGCATATTTCTTTTTCCTAAAGTCGTAGTAATGCGATTGATAGCTGGTTCTACCTTTACACGCCAGGGCTGTTGAACAGGAAAGTTACTAACGCTTATTTCTGAACTGACAATGCGCTCAATGACCTCCTGCGTCCACCGACTATACCCTAAAAGTGCTTCCGGGACAGAAGGGTCTTTCATTTTAAGAGTTACATGCTGATCGTACTCTTCCAGCAAAGCTTTAAGCATACTAAGCCTATGTAAAATGCCCTTTAAAAGCTTTTTGGTCTTAAGAGTATAAAGGCTTAGGGTTATGGAATTTACTACACAATGAGAAAACAGAATGAGATAGATACTTTTTGGGTCGACGAAACTCTCTTCTAAGGAATTTTTATCAGTATGCCTTAAATAATACAACACATTCGTTAAAGAATCAGCGTAACGAGTAAGCACCTGTAGTTCGGTATCGGAAGGAACCAGAGCAGGATCTAAAACCCATCTATCAATAGTTCGTTCAAATGCTGTTTCTAAATACGTTGGAAGTAAAAACATCTTTTTTGCTTGAGCAGTTTGTTGAATACTCAAAGCCTTTCGGGTGGTTTCTTGCGCTTGATCGAGATCCTCTAACACTTGTGTAGTATCGCAGACCCGTATACGTCCCTCAACAATAGCTGTTCGTAGCTTTTCAAGAGCTTGTTCATATTTTTGTAGTTGAGATACAATTTGAGCAGATAATCGTGTAATGGAAGGATGCTGCTCAACGGCAGTAACATGATCGCCATAAGCTAAAAATAGTCCGATATACACACAGAACAGTCGTTTCATTGGTAATTTCTTTGTTTAGATTATTTACTTACTTACGTAAGTAATTGAGAAAAAGATATATATGCTTCACCATTCGTCGTGCACAGCATACCATTACCTTATATCACTGTCCATGAAAGAATCATCATTATATTGACAGTATAACTTGAATGAAACCTTTGCAACCACATAGAAGCTTTCAAGATTTAGCTCTCAATGGAAAGGTCTTTCATTTCATGATCCAATAAGGACTTTTTCTACAAGAGCACTGACTACTACCACTAAGATATGACCTTTATCCCTTTAGAGTTATACTACCTTTTTGGGATACGTTGAGTAGTTATTATACATAAAGATCAGCTACGCGCAGCTTAAAACGGTATCCTTGTTTTACGGTGACTAAAATTGATAGTGTAAAGAAAATATTAAAATAAGAGTATACAAGATAGAGAAGGAGTAAATAGCTACAACAAAAAAATCTAGGCACACCTAAAGCAGGATATCCAAAGGAAAACAAAAATAGCTTGAGCAGAAGACCAGCATCAAGTAAAAAAAGATAGTAGTTTATGCAGATGATTTTTTAGAAAGAAGGGTCGGTATTTTATGAAAACAACTATTAAAATGAAAATAATGAGGATTTTTACTATATTTTTCTTAGTAGGAATGCCCTTAGAAACAAGGCCTGGAACTGCCTTTTGTTGTTCTGCCGCTTTGACGCCTCCACGTTTAAAAGCTGATTGTCCTACTGTAAGATGTCCAAAGCTTAATCCGTGTCGCGTTGCCGGGTGTCCGATAGACGAGTGTGAGTGTACATGCGCTGTATGCCCACGAGCACCTTCGATAGACTGCGATAACTGTCCCAGGCCGTGTAGTGAAGAAGTATGTGCAGCTAATCCCAATCCCCCTCAGATAGCATGCGGTGACGTAAAATGCGACTGTTCCTGTTACCCTAAAGGTAGTGTGCCGCTTGACTTTAACCCCTCTATTAACAACGATTGTTTACAACCACTTACCAAGCCCTCTAAAAAAAGAAGAAAGAAAACACGTGCATTTATTCGACAAGAACATGTAGGTCCAACAGGGCTTGTTATTACAAAACCAGGATGCTATGAATTTGCTGAAGACATCTGTTTTGAACCTTCATCTGATGGCATTGCTGCAATCTACATAGCTTCTAACAATGTTACCATCGATATGAACGGCAAGAAACTTTCCCAATGTAATGACAAACAAGATACTGTAGGAATAATAGTAAACTGTGGAAGATCTGCGGTAACGATAAAAAACGGCTCGATTCATAATTTTGGCGCACTCGGTGCCTTTGTAGCAAAAATCTGTAGCAACATTACTTTTAAGGGCCTTACGGTTTCAGGGTGTGGAGCAAGGGGATTCTTTTCTGAAGCTATAAATTCGTTTAGCCCTTTTGGCGGTGGATTAGCATTAGGAGGGACTACTACCGATAGAATAACAGACATTAAGATTGAAAATTGTACTGTTAATATTAATTGGGAAGCTACACCCCAAAATCCGTCTATCTGTGCGGCAGCGATAGGAGGATCTGGAGTTGATGACCTGTGTTTGAACAGAGTTACAACTAATATACAGTTAGGGCCCAATAATAACGCATTAGGAATAACCTTATCAGACGCAACAAAGGTAAAGGTACTTAAGGGTACCATGTTTGCAAAAACTGGTCTAACTGTTCTTATGCCAGTAGGTATGCTTGCAGACCGAGTTCAAGGAACAATGGTGGATATAGTTATGGAATTTAGGGCACCAAAACAAGGATTGGGCCTTTTGTTAATGAATTCAAATAATTTTATCAATAAAAATGCAACCATTACCAATATCACTCCTAATAGAGATGGGGGCACGACTATTATTAAAGGAGAGATGCCAGCAACGGCGACTGTAGTAAGCGGTACTATAGAAGACTTAAGACAAGGCCTGCCTTCCTTTAAAAAGACACAGGTCACTCACAGGGCGCTACCTTCATTACCTGCGGTATTAGATGCTCAAAAAATGAAGAAAAAAGGCAAAAAGAGATCCTGCTTACAAAGGAATTCTCGCGTTCAACAAGAGACTCTTATTACTCAACAAGATGTTGGTTCCACAGGATTTGTAATTACACAACCCGGAACCTATATTTTAGCTGAAGATATCTGTTATACGCCTGAACTTGATGAGGGAGCTGCCATTACCATAAGATCAACAGAGGTTACTCTTGATTTAAATGGGAACAGACTTGCTCAATGTAATGAAGCAGCAAACATTGTGGGCATAATAATAGACGAAAGTCAGCATGCTGTAACCATTAAAAATGGTACTATTGCGAACTTCAGTGCATTAGGAATATTTGTATCAAAAGGTTGTACTACTATTTCTATGAATGATCTTATTATAGATAATTGTGGGACTAGTGGTAATTTTGGACCTGCAACGAACTCCTTTGGTCCTTATATTGGCAGTATAGGACTCGGAGGAACAGCTGATTCTGAAAGTACGAAAATCTCAAATGTAGCGGTAACAGGGTGTACTCTTGCTCTT
>JACDFK010000017.1:0-1355 GCA_013815795.1 Candidatus Babelota bacterium
AATACGGTCTCATCGGTAGCGTTTAGCCCCGATGGAAAAACCGTTCTTACAGGATCGAACGATGGAACAGCTCGTTTATGGGATATAAAAACAGGCGAACAGTTAAAAGAGTTAATCCAACCTGAATTACCTGTGAGGTCAGTAGCGTTTAGTCCTGACGGTACAATGATTGCAATTGGTCTAATGATTGAGGGGGGGGTCGTCCTTTGGAAACGTTCAGAAGACACAGGCTCTTGGGCCAAAACACGAAAAGGATCTGCTGAAGAACTGTTTATCGAAAAAGGAAAGTACTTGTTTTAAGCAATAACAAAAAGGGCCTTATATTCGACGAAAGGCCCTTACTATATCAACCACGTTTTTCCTGCTTTACAATAGATGAGCGTTTTACAAGCATTCTACTGTTTTACACCAGGGCTTATGAGGGGCCTGGGATCTTTTTAATTTCGAATGAACAAGGTTGTGCTCGTATGGTAAGAAAGCAAGAAGGGCATTCTGTTCATACAGTAAAAAAATATTAATAATTATAACGATAAACCAGAAAACAAGGAAATATATATGAATACTTATACAAAGAAATTACCATTACTAACGCTACTTGCAACCATTATAACAGGCTCTCTTAACTGTATGGAAACTAAATACCAAGCCCTGGAAACTCTTCCTCAAGACGTTAAAAGGCATATAGGTTCACTTTACCTAGGATCAGTCCTTAGTTATGACTTTTCATTTTTTAAAACACTAGAAGTAAAGAGCCATTCCGAATCATACCCCTCAGTCACTTCGGTAGTGTTTAGCCCTAATGAAAAAGCGATTCTGAGCGGATCATGGGATACCATAGCAAGTCTTTTGAGTATAGAAACCGGAAAAGAACTACAAGTATTTAAAGGACATAAAGCCTCGGTCATCTCGGTAGCCTTTAATCCGAATGGAAAAATTGTGCTTACCGGATCAGCAGATAAGACAGCTAGAGTATGGGATGTCGAAAGTGGAAACCAGCTACAAGAACTTACCGGTCATACTAAAGGTATTCGTTCAGTGGCATTTAGCCCTAATGGAAGGACTGCTCTTACGGGATCTTTAGATAAAACAGCTCGATTATGGGATATAGAAACGGGTAAACAGTTAAAAGAATTTATTGGACATACAGATCATGTAGTATCAGTAGCCTTTAGCCCTAAGGGAAAGACTGCTCTGACTGGATCCTTAGATAAAACAGCGCGTTTGTGGGATGTAGAAACAGGAGAACAGTTAAAAGAATTCACTGGACATACAGATGGTGTAGCATCAGTAGCCTTTAGTCCTAATGGAAAAATAGCTCTTACTGGATCTTTTGATACAACAGCTCGTTTGTGGGA
>JACDFK010000017.1:1365-26401 GCA_013815795.1 Candidatus Babelota bacterium
GGAGATCAACTACATGAACTAAGAGGACATACGAACACTATCTTTTCCGTAGCATTTAACCCCGATGGAAACACCGTTCTTACGGGATCGGACGATGGAACAGCAAGACTATGGGATATAAAAACAGGTAAACAGCTAAAGGAGTTAATCCAACCTAAATTTAATGGGAGGTCAGTAGCGTTTAATCCTAAGGGCTCTATGATTGCACTTAGTGGTACAGGGGAGAGGATGATCAGCCTTTGGAAACGCTCAGAAGATAAAGGCTCGTGGGCTAAAACACGCATAGCATCTGCAGAAGAACTCTTTATAGAAAAAGGAAAGTTTTTGGTTTAGGTAATAACAAAAAGGGCCTTACATTCGACGAAAGGCCCTTATTACATCAATCACGTTTTTCCTGCTTTAGAATAGATGAGCGTTTTACCAGCATTCTACTGTTTTAGATCAGGGCTTATACGAGGCCTCGGATCTTTTTAATTTCAAATGAACAAGGTTGTACTCATATGGTAAGAAAGCAAGAAGGGCATTCTGTTCATACAGTAAAAAAATATTAATAATTATAATGATAACGACAAAAAATAAGGAGTCTATATGAATAGTATTACAAACAAATTACACTTACTAACGCTGCTAGCAATCATTACACCCTGTTCTCTTCACGGTATGAAAACAGAGTACCGATCTACAGATACAGAATATCGGCCGCTTGAGACTCTTCCTCAAGACGTTAAAAGACATATAGGTTCAGTGTACCTTGAATCAGTACTTGGTTATGACTTTTCACTTTTCAAAACAATAGAAGTAAAGAGCAATTCTACATCATCCTCTTCAGTGACTTCGGTAGCATTTAGTCCAGTAAATAAAACAATTCTTATCGGTTCATTAGATTCTACGGCAACTCTTTGGAATAGAGAAACTGAAAAAGAAATACAGGTTTTTAAGGGGCACACAGAATCAGTGTTTTCGGTAGCTCTCAGCCCGAATGGGAAAACTGCTCTTACAGGATCGGGCGATAAGACAGCTCGTCTATGGGACGTAGAAACAGGACAGTTGCTAAAGGAGCTTACTGGGCATACCGGGAGGGTAAGTTCAGTAACATTTAATCCTCAGGGAAAAACCGCTCTTACGGGATCATGGGACGAGACTGCTCGTTTATGGGATATAAAAACGGGAGAACAACTACAAGAGTTTAGAGGTCATACAAAACTCATTTCTTCAGTAGCATTTAGTCCCGATGGAAAGACTATTCTTACCGGATCTTTTGATAAGACAGCTCGCTTATGGAATGTAGAGACTGGAAAAGAACTAAAGGTGCTCACAGGAGGGACAAAAAGTATTAGTGCCGTAGCGTTTAGCCCTGATGGAAAAATAGCTCTTATTGCTACAGGAAATAATGCCAGTTTATGGAATATAGAAACAGGAAAACAACTACAAGAGTTCAAAGGACATACGGGACTAATTGTTTCGGTTGTATTTAGCCCTGAGGGGAAAACTGCCCTTACTGGTTCTAATGACAAAACCGCTCGCTTGTGGGATGTGCTCACAGGAAAAGAACTAAAGGTATTAACAAAGCATACCGATGCTATCACTTCAGTGGCATTTAATTCTGATGGTACTTTGATTGCAACCGGTTCACGAGATAAGAAGGTCATACTGTGGAAACGTTCAGACTTTACGGGCTCTTGGACTACACGAGTAGGGACAGCTAAAGAGGTTTTTACAGAAAAAGGAAAATACTTGTCTTAAGTAGTCCCTGAAAGTACTTAAGCTTCGTTCTTTTTATAAAGAGCTTTCTTTTTCTTACACATTAGAAGGCTCTTTATAAAAAGCACCTGTTTCCATTCTTTAAAAGAGATTTAAATCAGGCATTTAAAATGAATTAATACTTAGAATGTTACCCACCATAAACCAGGAATATTGATGAATACTGTTACAATAAAATTACGTCTACTAATGCTACTACCAATCGTTATAACCGGTTATCTCCATTGTATGGATACTCACTATCGGCCTATGGAAACTCTCCCTCAAGACGTTAAAAGGCACATAAGCTCTCTCTATGTGAAATCTGTCCTTAGTTACGATTTTACGCTTTTAAAAAAAATAGTGTTGCCTCACTCTAATTGCGTAGTGTTTGGCCCTGATGGAACAACCATTTTTACGGGATCATTTAATAACATCGCACGTCTTTTGAACATTCAAACGGAAGAACTCGTAAGAGAATTTAAAGGACATACCAAAGCAGTTTTGTCAGTAGCATTGAGCCCGGATGGGCAAACTGCTCTTACAGGATCAGATGATACCACCGCTCGTCTGTGGGATGTGAAAACAGGCAAACCATTATACATACTTATCGGCCATAGATTTGCAGTTACATCAGTGACATTTAGCCCTGATGGAAAAACCGCTCTTACAGGATCAGCAGATGGCATTGCTCGACTCTGGGATGTAGAAACAGGTAAACAATTAAAAGAGCTTATCGGTCATAAGGGAGCTCTTAATTCAGTAGCCTTAAGCCCTGATGGAAGAACAGCTCTTACAGGATCAGAGGATGAGACCGCTCGTCTCTGGAGCGTAGAGACAGGTAAACAACTAAAAGAGTTTACGGGTCATACTGATAGTGTATTTTCAGCAGTATTTAGCCCTAATGGAAAAACCGTTCTCACCGGATCAGGTGATAAAACAGCTCGCTTGTGGGATATAGAAACTGGTAAGCAACTCAAGGAGTTCAGTGGCCATACAGAACTTATCTTCAGCGTTGCATTTAGTCCTGATGGAAAAACCATTCTTACAGGTTCAGGGGACAAGACAGCTCTTTTATGGGATGTATTAACGGGAAATATATTAAAGAAACTTAGAGGACATACCGACCTTATCTTATGGGTAGCATTTAGTCCTAACGGAAAGACGATTGCAACAAGTTCACTTGATGGGGTAATCATCATTTGGAAACTTTCAGAAAACACCCAGTCCTGGGCTAAAACACGAGTAGGATCTGCTAAAGAGCTTTTTATGAAAAAAGGGAAGTACATATTCTAGGTATCGATTAAAAAGCTTTGAGAAATATCTCACGGTACATCGACTATTCCTCCTGGGTTGGAGCGATAAAGCCCCAGTTTTTAGTCAGAAAACGGGCAACTATCTTACTTGAATACGATAAAAATTAGATTTACAGTTTCATAAAAATTAAAATAACCAAGGAGGTTAGATGAATAATATTGGAAAGAAATTACAGATACTCATGCTGATAACAAGCATTATAACAGGTTCTCTTAACGGAATGAATACAGAATATCGACCCATGGATATTCTTCCACAAGAGATTAAATGACATATTAACTCTCTTTATATTGCGTCAGTCCTCAACTATGATTTTTCCTTCTTTAAAAAAATAAAGGCCGGCAGTTCAGTTTCTTACCTCATGTTTAGCTCTGATGGAAAAACTCTTCTTTCGGGATCAAAAGATACTATAGTACGTTTCTGGAACGCTCACACAGGAGCTTCCTTAAAAGAATTTAAGTTACATGAAAACAATCTTACGTCAGTAGCATTTAGCTCTACTGGTAGAACTGCTCTTACAGGATCCTTTACCGGGACCGTTCGCCTGTGGGACATAGAAAGAGAAACCCCACTAAAACAGTTCATTGGACATACAGGAATAGTCTCATCCCTAGCATTTAACCCTAATGAAAAAACCGTTCTTACGGGGTCTCATGATAAAACAGCTCGCTTATGGGATATAGAAACGGGAAAACAGCTACAAGAATTCAGAGGACATACAGCACCGATCTTATCAATAAAATTTAGTCCTGATGGCAAGACCATTCTTACTGGAGCAGCCGATAAGACCGCTCGCTTATGGAATGTAGAAACCGGCAATCAACTAAAAGAGCTCATAGGACATACCGGACTAGTATTATCAGTAGCGTTTAATCCCAAAGAAAAAACTGCTCTTACCGGATCAACGGATAAAACAGCTCGCTTATGGGATCTAGAGACAGGAAAACCCCTACACGTATTTAGTGCAGATAATGGGTGGGTTAATTCAATAGCATTTAGCCCTGACGGAAGAACTGCACTTATTGGATTTCTAGAAGGTATAGTGTGGATAATCGATGTAAAAACGGGAAAACTACTAAAGGAATTCATCAGGAATACCGGTTCTATCTTATCAGTAGCGTTTAACCTTGATGGTAATATGATTGCCGCCGGTTCTGCGGGTGGAATTATCACACTGTGGAAACGCTCAGGCACTACCGACGCCTGGACTAGAACACGAGTAGAATCTGCTGAAGAACTCTTTTCTGAAAAAGGGTTGCTATAATTAAAAAATAGCCAAAACAGATCATAGTAACAGGTTTATTATTATGAGGACGAGATTTAGTGGACTCGCTATCAAAAGGAGAAATAGTATGGATATACTTGCAAAAATACAATCATTAGTGATCTTGATTTTCAGCATGAAAGGATCTTTACACTGCATGCAAACCCTTCCTCAAGAGGTTAAACGGGACATCAGCTCACTTTCTCTGCATGCTACTCTTAGTTACGATTTTTCACTTTTTAAAAAAATCGAGGTTGACGAGTATGACGATACCCCGGGTTCGCTCGCATTTAGCCTTATAAATAACTCTATTGTTATAGCTTCCCCTCAAGGAACTGCTCATCTATACAATTCTCTAACGGGAGAAAAACAGCATGAATTTACTGGTCTTTCCCCTCGCATCACTTCTAT
The DNA here is from genome assembly GCA_013815795.1 of Candidatus Babelota bacterium. Taxonomy (GTDB): domain Bacteria; phylum Babelota; class Babeliae; order Babelales; family Babelaceae; genus PRDV01. The sequence continues at coordinate 6,098 of JACDFK010000017.1, forward strand.
AGCATTTAGCCCCAGCGGGGAATCATTTTTGATCGGATCAAAAGATAAAACAGCAAGTCTATGGAATAAAGAAACAGGAAAGCTGTTACATAAGTTCACAGGTCACACAGATACTGTCTGGTCAGTAGCGGTGAGCCCCGATGGAAAAACTGCTCTTACGGGATCAGGAGATACTACCGCTCGCCCCTGGGATGTGCCGACGGGAAAACAACTAAACGAGCTCCAGGGAGAGGATGAACCAGTAAGATCGGCAACCTTTAGCCCCAATGGAGATACCATTGCAACCATCTTAAATCATACTGTTATTCTATGGAAACGTTCGGTGAGACCTGCTCCCTGGGCAACAACTCGAAAAGAATCTGCGCAAGAACTTTTCTTGGAAAGAGGAATTTAATAGAGAGAGCCCTAAAAAAAAGACATATACACGACCCGAGAGCCTTCCTCTTATAGCCATACTGAAAAAAAGTTGTAGTGAACTGTACTACAGTGAACTGTCTACAAGGCATGTCGTAGGGTGAAAATACTTTAAAGAAAGATTTAAGGCGCTTCCTCACAAAAAAATTTCACACATGAGCTCTTCACTAAAAAAGAGCTTATGTGTGAAAAATACTATTCCTCTATGGTATCGAGGAAAGGTATCGATGAAAAATAGTCTGTATTTCATTCAAAAATAAAATTCTAATAAAATTCATATTAGTAAAATTTTAAATACTATGTTAGTATATAATTAATCAACATAATTAATACAGAGGTTTTCACTAGTATTTCTTTTCATTACCAGAAACAACGGATATCCAATAAAAAGAGAGCAAAGCTCTCGTTGTACACTGTCTGTCCTTTTTAATCTCTCAAATCAAAAAAAAGTATGCTGTTTAAGAGACCGTTAAAGATCTTCATCTCTCAATAATGAAAAAACGAAGGAATAGGCATGAAAAGTTTCGCAAGACAACTACTTTCACTAATTTTACTAGCAAATAGTGTAACAGGATCTCTTAACTGTATGGAGTCTCTTCCTCAAGATATTATGCGATATATAACATCTCTCTATGTAGGGATCACTTTAAGACATGACTTTTCACCTCTTAAACATATTCCTACAAAAAGCATAGTGTATTCAGTAAAATTTAGCCCAGATGGAACAAAGATACTTACGGGATCCTGGGATAAGACGGCTCGCGTATGGGACATTTCCACGGGTACCCTGTTACAAGAGTTCACGGGACATACAGGGGGGGTCAATTCAGTAGAATTTAGCTATGAGGGAAGTCGCTTTCTTACAGGATCATGGGATAAAACAGCCCGTATATGGGATATGTTATCGGGAAAACAACTGCAGAGTACTCTAGAACATACTATGGCTGTTACTTCGGTAGCTGAAAGCTACGACGGCACACTTTTTCTTACCGGATCAAATGATACCGTCGCCCGCTTATGGGATAGCGTAACGAAAAAAGTAGTTCATGAGTTAAAAGGCCATACAGGACTGGTACTCAGTGTAGCATTGAGCCCTGATGGGAAAACAGCCCTTACAGGATCGGCTGATATGACCGCTCGCCTCTGGGATGTAGAGACAGGATGCTTATTAAAAGAGCTGAAAGGCCATATAGGAAATGTCTTTTCCGTAGCCTTTAATCCGGATAGAAAAACGGTGCTTACCGGCTCTAATGATACATCCGTTCGCTTATGGGATATAAAAACAGGAAAACAGATACGAGAATTTACCGCAGAAGCCGGTGGAGTTAATTCTGTAGCATTTAGTCCCGATTGTAAAACTCTTGTAACGGGGTCTAATGATATGATAGCTCGTGTGTGGGATGTTTCTACAGGAAACCTTTTAAAAGAGCTTATCGGACATACCCAACCCATTTTGTCGGTAGCATGGAGCTCGGATGGAAATCTGATTGCGACCGCCTCAAATGACATGAATGTTATTCTATGGCAACGTTCGACTGACTTTGGCAATTGGGCTATAACCCGAAGAAAATCGGCCCAAGAACTTTTCCTAGAGAAAGGGCTTTACTAGTAATACTCATAACAAAATTGATAGAAAGCAAAGTTAAGACTATATCTTCTCTAGGTACTACATACGCTACTGCTTAGGAATAAAGCACGATACTTCTGACAAAAAACACCTTCGAGATCAGCATACTTTAATGCCTCTTGGATAGTAAATTGGAGTAGTGCACTCGGTGCACTACTTTTAATGTGAAAAGGTTGATTCCTTCTAAGTTTGTTACACTACTAGTAATGACTTTTCACTAATAGTAGAAAGACCTTAGAAACAATACAAACCTCAGAATTTATAAGGACATACAGATGAGCACACTTACAAAAAAACTACTCTTATTACCGTTACTCGCATACATCATACCGGGATCTCTTTCTTGTATGGAATCGCTTCCTCAAGATATTAGACGATATATAACTTCTCTTTATCTGGACGCCACACTCAGTTACGATTTTGAGATTTTTAATAGTATACAGGCACAGTGGATTATACGTTCAGTAGCATTTAGCCCTGATGGAAGGACAGTTCTTATCGGTTCTAACGATAAATCGGCTCACCTATACAATATTTATACTAAAAAACAGCTAAAAAAACTTACAGGTGCCTTTGATTTTGTACTCTCGGTAGCTTTTAATCCGGTGGGCAAAACTGTTCTTACAGGATCAGGAAATACAATTCATCTCTGGGATCTCTCGACCGAAAAGCTCTTGCAAAAATTTACAGGCGGAACAAAAGATGTTACATCGGTAGCGTGTAGCCCTGATGGAAAAACCGCTCTTACCGGGTCATTTGATAGAACCGCCCGGTTATGGGATAGTTCAAGCGGAAACTTACTAAAAGAGTTCAAAGGGCACACAGATTCTGTCTTTTCAGTAGCCTTTAGCCCTGATGGAAAAACCGCTCTTACCGGATCATTAGATACGACAGCGTGCTTATGGGATGTTTCAACCGGACACTTACAAAGAGTGCTCAAGGGTCACACCGATCCTGTCTTTTTCGTAGCCTTTAGTCCTGATGGAAAAACCGCTCTCACCGGGTCATTAGATACTACCGCGCGCTTGTTCGATACGGCTACGGGTACCTTTTTAAAAGAGCTCATAGGACATGAGGGGCCTATTTTTTGCGCAGCATTTAGCCCTGATGGAGATATAATTGCTACTGGTTCAAGCGATAAAAAGATACTTTTCTGGAAGAGATCTTTTAATAGTGTCACCTGGGCAGAAACACGACAAAAATCTGCTCTGGAGCTGTTTATTACCATGGGGCTCTACAAAACTATACATGCTGAAGATTGCTTCATTAATAAAGATAAGAAAATCCCGTAACTCATAAAACCATTGAGATTATCAATTACAATATTTTTAAAAAAAGCCCTCTCATGCCTGGCTCATCCTAAAGGTAACTACGCACATAGTCAGGGCTTCTCAGCTTGTCACTGCCGCGTTTTAATCATGTCTACAGTAAAAGATACTGTTTTAAAAATGGCACCGTGTAAAGCACCATTTTTAAAAACTTCTGGTTATTATGGTTATTATACGGAAGCAACCGTATCTAAAGAGTCCTTTCTTCTTTCAGGAAAAGAGGGAGGAGTCACCGGTGTAGTAACGGGAGCGCCCCTGAGAGCAGGAATTTCTGGTTTTTTTAATCCTGTTTTTGGTCTGTGTAATACCCGTTGTTGCAACACATGCTCCTTATGTAAAACAGGCTTAACTTTCCACCGTTTTTTTTGCATACCATTATCCTGCACATAATGCTTCATCTGCCAATTTTTAAACTTTTCCGCTAGTGAAAGAATAACAAAGGAGTCATAAGTAAAGCATTCTTCTCCCGTATCTTCGAGCTTCGAATTTGGTGCTGAAACCAGGTTATGAACAGTCTTATCGCCCCAAACATCCACAATACCCTTTGAACAACAGAGCAGATCCAGCATAGGGCCGCCGGTCTCATTGTTATGCTGATGTCCGCGCATCACTCCACGGAGTGTGGTCCTTTTAGAGTTACCCCACGAAAGAAGCTCTTTAGTGAGATCCTTTCCATACACCCATCCTGTAAAATTTTTACGGCGTTGTCCCACTTTTTTAGCAGGATCAACATAAAAATCGTTCCACATAAACCCCATATACACCTTGTGGCCAGTATCTCCCAACGCGAAAAACGGAGCTAAAGGCACTATGTCTTGAATATCGTTGCATAACACCGAAAGATCGAACTCTTTCTTAATAGTCCTTTGAAAGGGGAGTGCTAGCTTTTCAGAAAAATTCTTTTTTCTCCACAAGGTTTCAATTCGCTCAAAAGAAACAGAACTTTCAGCCTTCAAAAGGGTACCTGGATCGTATCCTAACTCTAAGCCACCATGACAACACTGCACAAAATCGGTGTGTGTTGCAGTTCCAGATCCGAGGTAAAGCGCTTGCGGCAATAGTTCATAGAATCTAAATATGGTAACCTCATCTTTTACCGATAGGTCGAACTTAAGATAGAGTTCATCAATAAAACTGGGCGCATTATCCTTTTCCTCTTCAGTCGTATGTTTTTTTCTAAAATCAGGCATAAGAATGTAATCTTCATGGTTTCCCCGAGTAAGAATAACGTGACCCGGATTAGCAATTAAAAGTCGGACGAGAGTGTAGAAAACTTCAACACCATAGATTCCTCTATCAATGTAGTCACCAAGAAACACCATATAACTATTAATTTTTTTTAGCTTAAAAGAGTTATCTAGATAACCTTCCTGCTGCAATTTTAACAAATCTCTTATAAATGAGTGAATCGATCCATGCAAATCCCCAAAAAATATTACTTCTGATTCCGGTTTTAGAATAAGTCGCTGAGTATAAGGCTTAAAAGGGAAGTTTTTAAGATCTGCTGCCGGTTCAGAAAAAGGTCTATTTAAGGTAAAAAGCTCGGGATTACTGGAATAAAGAGACTTTCCCCCAATCCAAGCTTTATCACTACCCGCTATACGAGCTATTGTTTTTGCCCCTTCATTCAAGGTACCTATAAACTCGTTGAGGGTAAGTATCGAATTTTGATAACTTTTTTTAGAGGGCAATGTCGAAAATTCGACCGGGCGCTCCTTAAGTGTCTCTATTTTTTTCGCCCACTGACTCAGTGAACAGAATCCACAATGAGGTGAGGGGTCTAATAAAGGAGCACAGGGATACAGTTTATCTGCAGGATATACTACTTTTTTTTCATCTACAGCATGAGCTTTTTGATCTGGAGCTTTTGTGTAGCACGTTACGGGAGCCCAAATCAAAACGAAACCTATCATGATATTTTTTAAAATCATACTTTTCCTTCAAAAATAAGAATTATCTTTATCTATCAATGCACCATGTATATCGCACAAGAAATGAAACACAAAATCTGTGTGTGTTTCAAGCGTAAAACATCTAAGGAAAAAACTGCAATAAATAGTATCTTCTTCAATTCCTATTCTCTCATTTCTACACTGCTATTATCTGCACGAGCACTTTCTGCTTTTATAGCCAACAAAAAGTTATTACCGATTCTGCTATGCTCACGCTCCCTTTCATTCAGAGTACACATGAATATCGTTCCCTTACTTAAAAAACGCGATTTTCCTACATTAGGACGATGTTACTACGTTTATTTAGAATGTAGAGAGTAAATTTTAAATTACCTTCTGTAGACAGTGTAATTTAAAAAATAGTTGACTAGAGCATGTTTATCACCGGATAGTTGCTCTCCGATACTGTGTATGCCTGTTTCTCTTAAAAAGAGTCCAAAAAAACGAAGAGATAAGAAAGAACTACAGAATGTATCACGTATAAAACATCAACTAAAGTTTTAAGAAAATCCTTTTATTCCCCTAAGCGTCGACACTAGGGAATCTATAGTTTTTATATCTTTAAGGCTACTCGATGTATGAAATTGCACTTTATACATTCGTGCGGAAAAAGAGTGAGATCTTCTTAAGACCTCTATATAAAAAACTTCACCGTGAGTTAATTTTTCTCTCTCAAACCGTAAAGTTCGTAGTGCGAAAAGCAGAGCGGTTTGTCGCACGATACCAGTTATTAACAAAAGAGAAAGGAGGGTAAAACTTCCTTTCTCTTTTTAGACTCTTTGTAAGCTAGACTCCCAAACAAAAAGAGCACTTTCTAATTGCTCTAATTTAAGGTAAGTTAGGTAAGAATAGAGATGCTTTTTTAATCATCATTCAAAAAGATCTCTGTGTAAAGGCTAACATGATGGAAAAAATCTTATACGTAAGAAAGGGTCCAAAACAGAATCGCTCAATGATCTATCGATAGTTTAATCATCGCTCTGATAATTCAGAGTTCATATGTACCAGAGGAGCTACAATGTCACGATCAGTAATGCTAATGATACTCTTACCAGTTGGTATGTTTTCCCTAAACAGTTTCTCAATCCCAAAGGACCCCATGACTATCGAACGTACAATAGGAAAAAAGGCTCCTGATTTTTCTTTAAAAGACGAGAAGAGCACTATTCATACCTTATCGACACTGATAGGGAAAAAAGTTGCACTTATTTTTTATCCTAAGCCAAATACTCCAGGGTGCACTAAAGAAGTATGTAACTTACGAGATAACTACTCCACATTAAAAGATGCTGATATAGTAATTCTAGGAATTAGCGCCGGATCAACAGAAAAAATGAAATCTTTTAAGGACAACAATAGCCTGAACTTTCCTCTCTTGGGTGCAACGGATCAGGTACTAAAAAACTACCAGACCACAGGTGATTTTTGGAGTCTTTATTTACCTAAACGGCACACTTTCCTTATCGACGAAAAAGGTGTTCTTGTAGCGATTATAAAAAATGTTGAGGTTAAAGATCATGCCCAACAGATTTTAAAAGAGTTCAAAAAGCTACAAAACACTACGCAAAAAGGCTCCTCCGCCTTACCATTGAAGTAAGTTTTCTCTTTAAAGGACATTCATCACTATGAAGAAATTTTCTTTTAAGCAGTTTGTAGGTACAGTCTCTGGTGTGCTACTTCTTTCGTCAACGATTCTCTCGACGGCAGAACCTATAGAAGTGGTTCTGCCTGCTCCTACCGGAACTTTTTCTGTGGGAACTAAGGCTTTCGAACTCTGTGACTGTAGCCGTACACAGCTACGAGGTTCTGGAAAAAGACGGTGGATGGTACAGGCTTGGTATCCTGCAGAACATGTACAAGACTCCACGTTTGACTATATGCCCGAAACCTTACCCAATAGCCTGGTTAACGGAGTTAAAGTTCGTGCACATGCCCAACCTAACGCCGCTTTAAAAAAAGATGGTCGGTTTCCGCTTATTATATTTCAACATGGCTTTGGAGAAGTACGGCAAAGCTATACTATCCTCTGTGAAGAACTTGCCAGTCACGGATTTATTGTGTTAAGCCTTGATCAGCCCTACAACGCAAGTTTTATTAGGTTTTCTTCAGGTGATCACTGTGTTCCCACTGCTTATGATATATGGAAACTCACCAATGACCGAGAGTACCGCTATAGTTTTTTTGATGAGTGCATGAAAGAATCTATCGGCGATATACTGTACATACTCTCTCATCTCACTACCATTACTAGTAAATATTTTAATTCTCAAATTCAAACCAATTTTATTACACTCATAGGCCATAGCTTTGGTGGGAACGTTGCTCACACTCTTGGATTTAAAAACCCTCTTATCAAAGCCATAGTAGATATCGATTCTAAAGTTACTGAAAAAGAAATTTATGGGCATATCGGTGTACCGGAAAACAACATTAAAAAGCCGGTTCTATTTATCAGAAGTAATCAATACCAAGATGATGTTAAAAATCTTAGATCAGTTCCAAATGCCAACGTTATAGATTTCAATGTTCAACACAGTGCATTTAGAGATATAGCCTATCTGGTCAATTATATACCAAGCTTACGAAATCAGACTTTCTTTGCAAAACTGTGGAACTGGTTTTGGCTTAAGGGGCCCCTTTTTGATCCAGTAGACACGAGTATAGAAAACTACTCCGTAGCAAACTGGTTTTCTACCTACCGATCTACCATTACTTCCTGGCTTTCAAATCAGCAAAAAACTGTTTCTTAAAATTAACGGTATCCAAATTCCCGTATTGCGTGAGTAAAAGATATATTTAGTACTCTGTACCGAGAATAAGGTCAACGCACAGAGGGAAAGCTTCCTATACAGTTATAAAAGAAAATCTACATATTTGTTTACTTCTTCACATACTTCCACTTCTTTTCATGCTACAGGAGTATCTCATTAAGAAAAACAGTATCAATAAGCTATAAATCATTACCTATTTTTTTAAAACCTCGCCACTATTATTAAAAGTTTTTCATAATAACTCACACGTACAGAGATTGAAAAACGTATAAATTTACCGACTGTCTTGCAGATTATTTCAGTTATCACCCATACTAGTATTAAATACTGTAGTTTTATATCACCAAGGAATAGTATGATAACACCCGTTTTTATTTCAAGTTATGTGCCCCAAATCTCAAAAGTCTGGGATGCCCTACGCTCTTTACCACAAATCTCTCTCATTGTTCTCTACCTTCTTACCTTTATAGCACAACCGCTGTCGGCTGCAATCAACATAAAAGAGGCCGAAGCTTTGGGTATTGAAGTGTATATCTACGGATATCCCCTTGTGACTATGGAAATGACAAAGAGAGTAATGACAAACACAACGAAGCCTAAGGGTAACAAAGCACCGTTAGGACAATTTGCTCATGCTCGAACCTATCCTACTGCAGCTTTTAAAGATGTAACTGCTCCTAATGCTGATACCCTTTATTCATCTGCCTGGCTTGATCTTACAAAAGAACCTTATATACTCCAAGTACCCGATCAAAAAGGAAGATATTTTGTATTACCTTTTTTAAGTGGCTGGACAAACGTTTTTTCGTCTATAGGAACACGAACAACCGGCACAGGAAAACAGACTTACGCTTTATTAGGTCCCGAATGGAAGGGAACCTATCCTGCACGTACTATTCCTTTAAAAGCTCCTACCAATCTTGTCTGGATTATTGGAAGAACCTACTGTTCGGGGACACCTCAAGATTATAAAGCGGTCCATAGGATTCAGGATAACTACCTACTTACTCCTTTAAGCATTTATGAATCCTCGTGTAAGCCTCCTGTTGGATCATATAATCCCGAAATCGATAGCAGAACACCGGTGCGCGAACAGGTTGACCGCATGGATACAGAAACCTTTTTTAAAGTCCTTGCTCAAGCTCTTAAGACCAATAAGCCGGCACCTCAAGATGCCCTTCTTGTAGAGAAAATGAGACGGGTGAGAATAGTTCCGGGCCAAGACTATACGCATAAAAGCAGCAACAGATTTCTACGCAAAGCGCTTGTAGATGTGCCTCATAAGGCATTAGAAAAAATCATGAATCATAAAATTCACGCAGGAAAATCGGTAAATGATTGGCTTATAACCTTAAAAACAGGAAGATATGGAACCGACTACTTACAAAGAGCATATATAGCAGCAGTAGGGTTGGGTACTAATCTTCCTTGTGATGCACTCTACCCAATAACTGAAAAAGATAGTAAAGGAAGGGTGCTCAACGGAAAACATTCCTATGTCATACACTTTCCCAAAGAAGCAGTTCCTCCGGTTAAAGGATTTTGGTCAGTTACTCTGTATAACGATGAGTATTTCTTTGCAAAAAATCCCCTCAAAAAATATAGCATTAGCCCACGTGATCCTTTACAGTATAATAATGATGGATCGCTCGATCTTTATATACAAGAGAGTTCACCCGGCATCAATAAAGAATCCAACTGGTTACCTGCTCCCCTTTTCAATTTCATTCTCATGCTACGTCTTTATTGGCCAGAAAAGGCGGTCATTGACGGCACGTGGCAACCGCCGGCAGTCGTGAGAACCCACTAACAGATAGTTGATCAAAAATTCTAGACAGGAGTTTAGTAGTGGATGGTAGCTTACAAGCGAGATCTATAGAAAGAAGTGCTCTTTTTTAATAATGGATTTCACCAGTTATTCTTCTACACCATACAAACTCACATCCATTTCTTTTCAAGAAAGAAGCAGAAGAATAACCCCTTGAACGCTGGTGGTCTATTTTCTTTTTTTTATCCATGATAGGGTTATAAAGAAAACATCTTAGGAAAAAAAGTATTTCAACAGTATTTTTAAAATAAGCGGCTGTTCGATGATGCCCACAAACTCTATAAACCCCTGGACTAAAAACTCAGGAGATTTTCACCTGGACAACACGAGTGCTCATATATGGCGGGTACATTTACCCGTTCACGAATCAGCGCTCCTAAAGCTAGAAAGCTATCTCTCTCATGAAGAGCTCAAGAGAATGCAGAACTTGTCTTTTATGAAAGACAAACAAAATTTTGTAGCATCTCGAGGTATATTGAGATTTTTGCTCGGCCGCTATCTCAGCTGTAAACCCGATGAACTAACATTTTCATATAAAAAACATGGTAAGCCCCATATACCCGCCAATGATATATCTTTTAATGTTTCGCATTCAGGAGAGTATATTCTGTACGTTTTCACAAAAAAGGCCGCAGTAGGAATAGATATTGAAAAAATACGGGATGATAGTACTGTCCAGAAAGTTATACGAACCTTTTCTCAACAAGAACAAAAAACTTTAGTAAGCCTCTCTCACCATGAACAAAAACTCGCATTTTTTCGTCTATGGACCAGAAAAGAAGCGTATCTTAAGGCTATCGCAACAGGGCTTTCTTATCCCTTAGCTCTCGTAGAAGTTACGTGCTTACCCACAGAAAAAGCAGCTCTTTTAAAAATAGAAGATCAGCATCTCATTACACAGTGGCAGCTTGAGGATATCCCACTAAATACCCCTGGTTTAAATACACTCTATTGTGCTGCGGTAGCATTAGAGCATAGACGTAATTTAATTTTTTGGGATGTGGTGCTCCCCTTCTAAACTCATAAAGTTAGTTACTATCTCTTTGTAAATTCCTTTTAGGGTTACTTCATACATCCTAAAGTCCCGATTTCATCACTAAAAAACTTTTCTAACATTTGATATACCTATTGATAAGCATGAAATTCTAATGTCTCTTTATACCTCTTTCTTCTCATAAGTTTATGGGGCAGCGCTCACCTTTGTTAAGAGCACCACGATAGTATAAAAAGAGATCTAGTTTTTCTACTATCTGTTTTTCTGAGAATAATATGCAACACCTGCCCTGCAGTGAAATTGAGATTTTAATGGAAAAACATCTTTTAGAAACTAAACCGTGTAAAACAGCACAGCATATATGCTAAAGTAATTCTCTAGAACGAGAAGTAAAATCCACGTATCTTACAAGAGTCTTATTGCTTAACAGAAAATATAAAGTCTTTCAAAAACCTACATCATGGCCACTATCAGGAAAAATGGTATGAAAACAGTTGAATATGCATCTTACACGAAAGAACAGCTAGAAAAAGAATTTTTAACTTCGCTTACGAATGGCTTAACCCAAAGGCAGGCCATCGCTTCTCACCTCACTAATGGACAGAACACTCTTAATGAACAGGAATTATCAGTATGTTCTATTCTTCTGAGACAGTTTAACACACCTTTTGGATACCTTCTTTTAGCTGCAGCAGTTGTTTCCTTTCTTTTACATGATCGGATTAACGCGCTTATCATTGTAATAATTGTTTCTCTTAATGGACTATTAGGATTCTATCAAGAATATAAAGCAGGCCAAGCATTAAAACTTCTTAAAACGCATTTAACCATGAAAGCGCGCGTTATAAGAGAGGGAAAGGAGATCGTAATTGATAGTAAAGAGCTCGTACCTGGAGATGTTATACTGTTACAAACAGGAGATTTAATTCCCGCTGATATAATACTTTATAAAGGGTCTCTTTCAGTCAATGAATCGATATTAACGGGCGAATCGGTTCCCGTACAAAAAAATGAAGGTCAAGCACCACTAACTCTAGACACCAATCACACCACTAATCTCTGTTTCCTTTCAACCATGGTAGTAGAAGGTGCCGCACAAGGGGTGGTGGTAGCTACCGGATCGAAAACGATGTTTGGAGAAATAAGCAACCTTACTTTACACACAAGCAGACAGAGCGGCTTTCACGAGAGACTTGCTCATTTAAGTAGATTTATACTCTCTATTATATTCATATCTCTTACCTGTCTTTTTATATTTCACCTTCTTATAAAAGGAGTACACACAGATATTGTTCAGCTTCTCTTTTTTTCAATTGCGCTTACACTCGGCCTTACTCCGGAAGCGCTACCTACTGTTACCACCTTTGCTCTTTCACGTGGTGCTCTTCAGCTTGTTCGACACGATGTTGTCGTGAAAAGGCTTTCAGCAATAGAAGATTTAGGAGCAATCAACATTCTATGCACCGACAAAACAGGAACCCTTACAGAAAACAGTTTATCGGTAAATGCCCTCTATGAAGAAAAAAATGGCACAGTACTTCCTTATATGCTTCTTGCTTCAAAAAAAAATAGCACTTTAGATCCGTTCGATAGCGCAGTGATAAAAGCAGCTTCGGCTCAAGTTCTCGATGAAAGTAGCCTTTATACCGTTATTAAAGAGATTCCTTTTAATCCCGCATTGCGTAGAAATTCGATAATCGTTTCAAAGGATAATGAATATATCCTTATTTCCCGAGGATCTTTTGAATCTATTAAAAATCTTTCCTTACCTCTTTCACATCTAGAGCTTCTTACTCAATGGATAACTCAACAGGCAGAGCAGGGCAATCGTACTCTAGCAGTAGCTTACAAAAAAGCCCCTACACTCGAGGCATTAGATCAAGAAGATGAGTGTACCTTTCTTGGATTAGTTTCTTTTTATGATCCTATTAAAGCAACAACACGCGGCGCTCTAAAAAAAGCTCATAAACTGGGTATTACCATAAAAATGTTAACGGGTGATAGTGCGGAGGTTGCTATCGCTGTTGCTCGCCAAATTGGACTCTCTGATACCGCAATCACAGGCCCTGAGTTCCAGGCTCTTTCTTTAGAAGAAAAACAGAAAGCTGTTGAAGCTCATGCAATCTTTGCGCGCATCGTACCTCAGCAGAAATATGAGATTGTCGAGCTTTTAAAGGCACACAATAGTGTAGGATTTATCGGAGAAGGAATAAATGATGCGCCTGCCTTAAAGGCAGCACACGTTGCCATTGTGGTAAAAGGTGCCAGTGATATAGCACAAGATGCTGCTGATATACTTTTACTTCGTCCGAGTCTTTTTTCGGTCATCGAAGGAATAGAAATTGGACGACAAGTCTTTTCAAATACTCTTAAATATATCCTAGCTACTATCTCTTCAAGCTTCGGAAACTGCTATTCGGTGGCAATTGCCTCTCTGTTTACCAACTTTCTACCGTTATTACCCTTACAAATTCTACTTATTAACCTCCTTTCAGATCTGCCCATGGTCACCATCGCAGTTGATACCGTAGACACCGAGGAGTTAAAAAAACCCCAACAGTATGATCTGCGTAGTCTTGCACTCATGGCTGCTCTCTTGGGTATAGTAAGTTCACTTTTTGATGCTCTAATTTTTGCTCTCTATTACTCTAAAGGAGCCTCAGTATTGCAAACGAACTTATTCATCGAAAGTATTTTAACTGAGCTTGTGCTTATATTCTCAATAAGAACTAAACGAGTCTTTTACAAAGCAAAAAGGCCTGCATTGCCGCTTATTGGAGCATCAATTATGGTTGCTTCTATAACGCTACTCCTTCCCTCTACACACGTAGGCCAAACTTTTTTTCAGTTCCAACCTCTTGATTGGAGAGCTCTTGATATACTGGGGGCAGTTGTGTGTATGTATTTTATTACCACTGAGCTGGTGAAATTACTTTACTATAGATACAAAAGATTGAATCATGTAAAATGATAATCATGCCACACACCTTATTGTAGTGTACGATACCGCTATGAAGTTGTGCTTATCAATCACAACCACCGCTTTATAGGAATACTCGTATATACATAACTTTTTCTCTTTAAAAGTTATACAGAGAGAAAGAAACAAACAATGGTGAAATTATTTGTAAGCATAGAATTGCCTGACTTTATAAAAAATGAGCTCATAACTATTCAAAAGAAATTAAAAAGACTCGATCTTTTTGAAGGATCATATATAGTGCCCGAAAATCTTCATTGTACTGTCTTTTTTATTGGAATAGTAGCAGAAGATGATCTTACAGCACTAGAAAAAAAACTAACTGTCTTTTCTTTCTCTGCTTTTCAAGCTCACTTAGGAACGGTAGGTCTTAACTCTGTTGAGCGTCCTCATGTCTTATGGGTAACGGTACCTACTTCTCTATTAACCGTGCTTGCTCAACAGATTGAACAACAGCTGCCCGAGTATAGGCAAGAACGGGTATTTACGGGTCATATTACTATTGGTCGCATTAAAAAAGTTATACAAAGAACAGCCCTTTATGAGTTCATTAATAGTTTTACAATAAGTCCATTGAAATGGGATGTAGAAGCTTTGTATCTTCAAGAATCAAAAACAGATCAGTTGGGTAGTCAGTATTTTACGCGCTCAATCATAACTCTTAGCGCTGATTAAACGACCAGCAGATAATTGGCCGTGCATAAAGGAGATAGGTATCTTCTCTCTCCGTGGCTCACTTAATAAATATTTTTCAAACGTAACTCCTTTTTACAAAGATTTAACACCGGCACCTATTGATACAGAAAGCTCTGCAAAACTCGAGAGATTTATTTCAGTTAACTCCATAAAAAAAGAGTTCTTACCTACTTGAGAAACTATGGAAAATAGAAAACCATCGATGATAAAGTAGGGTTACCACCCAAGCACTCCTACAAAAAATTAAACATCGTAAAAAAATAGTACCAAAGGATACCATGAAATCAGTGTATACATCCTTATGTTTATCCACACAAAACGCTTATTCTATGGTAACGCTTAATGCGTATTGCAAAACGAGTACTGTTGAAACTCCATCAGCCATTCAAGAAACTATTGAAAAATCGATCGATGATGCTCTGCCAGGCGGTGCGGCCATCGTATTTATAGATAAAGGCACCACTACTTTTTATACGTACGGAACTCGATCTAAGGAAAGCCTTGAACCTATAACAGATACAGATATTTTTGAAATTGGATCTCTTACAAAACTCTTTACGACCGTTACTCTGGCTGCGCTTGTCAAACAAGGACTGGTGAAATTAGACGATCCTCTGGAGCTCTATCTTCCTGAAGTTGCTCTACCACAAAAAAATGGTAAAAAAATAACTTTGCGGCATTTAGCTACCCATAGCTCCGGTCTTCCGGTGGTACCAACCAACTTTCACCCCGGTGACACCTTCGATCCCTATAGTGATTATACAGAAACAGACCTTTATGAGTTTCTTACTACCTTTAAGCTCACCCGCGAGCCGGGCGAAAAGGTCGAATATTCAAATGTAGGCATGGGCCTTTTAGGGCATATTCTATCAATAGCATCTCACTCTACCTATGAGGATCTCATTAAAAAAACTATCTGTGAGTCACTAGGAATGAACTCAACTAGCACTATACGGTCACCCTTTACACAGAGCCGGTTTCTACCTGGATATCAGGGCTTTAGAGAAGTTCCTCATTGGAATGGAAATGTTCTGAAAGGAGCAGGTTTCTTGCATTCAACAAGTAAAGATATGAGCACCTTTTTAGCAACGGCGATGGGAACAGTACATTCACCTCTTTTTGAAACTTTCAAACTCACCTATGAGCCCGAGTACACCATAAGTGATACCATGAAAATCGGCCTCGGTTGGATTATTTCAGAACCTACAAAAAACAGTACTCTTGTATGGCATAACGGACAAACAGGGGGGTTTCGATGTTTTATGGGTTTTAACGTCCAACTCAAACGGGGGGTGGTCATTCTTACCAACTCTACTAATCTAGATGTCGACACACTAGGCTTTGATCTTATAAATCCACTACTCAATGCATCTCATAGTACGCGATTACCATCGCTAAGATCAGATCAACCAGTTTAATAAGTATGTACCCGGGTACAAACAGTTTGAGAGCGACCCGTGTAGTAAGGAAATGTAGCCACTCGTAAAGTTGTAACTATTCTACTGTAGATCTCGAATGGCCTATCTGAGAGGTTTTTAGCGGTATTATGTTAAAGATTGTTTTCTGCTAATAGCATTAAAACTACTTTTTCAAACAGTAAGGTGCTTAGATATATGAGTGATATATAATAAGAGTAACTATAATCAAAAAATATTCACTATTTTCCTTCATGCACTAACTGTTTTAGATCCTTTATAACATTCTCATACTCATGTGCATTCGGTAAATCTTGTAAACAATCATAAAGAATTTTACGTAGAGCAGGGCTTATATAGGTACTATTTTGATTAGCATTATAGGACTTAAAGCACCGATGTATACATACCCCTTGTGAGGTGTAACTATACTGAAAAAAGCCTATCTTAGTTATTCCATCATAGTGTATCTCTCCAGGAATACTTACTTGAATGAGATTACCAACTACCTCAGCAATTCCATAGGAGTTGACTGAGGTATCAATGTGACGAGTAAAGAGATGATTGAGATCGAGTTTTTCTTTTATCGATTCATCATATGCGGTATCGTTGCACACAATAAGAGGACATCCAAAAGAATTAAACGTTATGGAAGGATTTTGATTTTCTAATGAATCAGCGAGTGCAAAAAGTACTTTTATCCTGAACGATTCGGTAGTTTGCTTGCACGACTTCCAGATTTCTTGAGCTTTTAAGAGTTCTTGCGGCACATACTTTCGTGCTTTAAATAAGGTAATATGGTAAGGCTTAGTCCCTGCAAATAATGATTTAACTACTCGTGTTTTCTTTCTTTGATTGTGCTGTACAAGAGTAAAGGGGGTTTTATCATGAATTTCAGTTGCTGGGAATAAGTACGGCAAAAAGGGCCCTGATGAAAAAGAATTTTCATCTTCGGAACTCGATTCCTCTCTTGCAGTTTCTATCTGTTTCTTTTTTCTGTAGTTTTTTTTAATATATGTACAGGGATTTTCTCTAAACCCCATAGACTGTAAAAGTACTGCTATATTCTGATCTTTATAGGTAACCGCAAGGAGATCTTCAATAGATTCAACAGGAAGACCAACTCGACTGTTAATCTGATCAATAAGCGTAGTATAGAAAAAAACAAGAGAGATATTTTCTGTATCGTTAGAAAGATTGAGAGCTTTTTTTATATTTGTATAAGCTACTTTCTGAAGATTAGCACACTGGCCCTCTCTATCGAATGCAGTATGATATTTAGCTGCAAGACTTTCATAAGAGCTATTGACTGAATGCTTTAAAAGAGTTTCAAGATAGTTCTGTTTTGCCATTTTGTAGACACTTAAAAAGAGCTTAAGATCTATGAGCTTGATCCCCCACTGTTGTGCTAATTCCACAGTATGTGACCAAGGATTTGTGATATCTTGCACTACCGATTCTATTTTTCCTAAAGCGGTGATAATCGTGGAAAGCGGAAGTTGATATACTATACCATACTCTTGAACTAACGAGGGCATAAGCAGCGCTACACGTAAATAACAGAGAGCGCCGAACTGTTTTAGTATAAGTTTTTCATCGTCTGTGAGGATTCGGTTTTTATCAAGAAGAGTAGAGAGTGTAGGGTGACCTTTTTCTTCTAAAAAAAACTTTTTAAGTAAGCAGTCAGGAGAGCAATAGATCTTATTTTCTGATCGTGCACAGGCATTATATGCTTTTATGATTTCATTACACGTAGAGCAGTATACCGAGGAGATATCATCTTTCAGGTAGAGTACAAAGGAAGTATCTTTAGATAAGCTCTCATTTTTCACAGAAAAATTACAGTTTTCGATTGCGCTTAGTATCATTGAATTAAAAAATGATTCCACTTTTTCAATAGAGATTATTTTTTTTTGTAACTCATCATGATAAAACGCGACCAAACCATCTGCCCCTTCAGGTATCTCGCCCATAGTACACTTTTCTTTAAACCCATTCAGTTGTAATACATTAATCATATCACTTACACTCACAAAATGATTAAAGCATATAATTTTATCATAAGAAGCACACATCTGTAAGAGCAACTGTAAAGTCTTAAACTGTCTAATTAAAGATACGGGTGTTATAACCTGATCACGAAATTCTTCATAGGAATCTATCAGCGACTCTTTTTCAAAAGCTACCTTAAGATACAAAGCACAAAAAGAAATATCTTTATTTTTGTCGTTATGAAGCTTGAGATAAGAAAGAGCACGTACTTTTAAAGCATTCCAATATTTTTTAAAAGGAAGAGTAGCAGGGCTATCGGGCAAATCGTTAATTCTTTTAGAATAGACCGTTATGAGCTTATTATACTCCGATATACGTGCAAAAAACTCAGGATAGGTAGTAGCTTTTTTGATAATATATGCTTTAAGGCAGTTAAAACTTCCCATACACGAAGAGGGAAGTTTTGGATTAAAAAATCTCTTCTTTTTCTTATCATCAAGATCAAGCTGCAGCTGAAAATCATTAATATCCTCTGAATCTATTCCTACGCACTTAAAGATCTGTTTAAATGCTTGAGCGTTGTTTCCCCCCAGAAATTCTAAAGCAGTAGATACCTTCATTTCAATCTGATCCAGTGTATCATCGGGAAATTTTAAAAAATGTAAGTTTTTTAAAGGTAGCGTAGGATGAAAACCGTTATTATGAGGATTTTCCCAATACTCTAATGCTATTTTTAATAAACGCTCACGTAGAGAGTAATAAGGACCGCCTTTCTGATTTGACGAATGATACTCTTCTCGTTCAGAAATCTCTTTTTTAGGATTAACATCAAAAAAAACTACAGCGGTTTTAAGGGGTGCCTCATTAAGTTTTCCAAGTAAAGCTCGCAGATCAAAGCATGTATTTGGAAAAAGCTCATAGCGAGTTTCATCACCAATTATATGGACTTCTTGGTGCTTATTTTTTAAAGAAGATAATGAGACAATATTGGAACTCCATAATTCTAAAGAAGTGGTGCATACACTGAGCACCAGTAACGTACATCTCGAAAATAATTTTTTTTTCATACTCTTCCTGGTAAGTTAAAATTTTCTATGTATTATATAATAGTATAATGGTTCAATAGAATGCTTAAAAAAAGCGGCGCTCGATATATATCAACACTACACGCGAAGCGAAAGAACTCATTTTATTGTATGCTACATCCCACTTCATGAGTATCTTTATCAAGATACATATCTTCTGAATCTGAAGAGAGCTCAAAAGACTCTTCTTCAGAGCTGGAGCTTGCATACCTTACATGAGAGGGGAAAATAGTTTCATTATCAAAATTGCTATAGGCATCGGAAACAGTTTTGATCGAATACAACTGCCTTAAATAGTCCTGAACGTACTCGGGTAACTGCTTAAATAAATAGTAGTCTAAACTCGGTGTACGTATAGAAAAATCACCTATAGTTCTGTTAGATTTACATGCTTTGTTAATAAGCCATACGTGAGAAAGCTGTGCTTCGTTTAAAATCCAGTTAGTTGCATTATGTGCTTTACAAGGAACCATAGTCCATAAAGAGCTGGAGCCATCACCTATTACTGCATACGTTATTTTTCCATCTGAGCTAAATAGTACCGAATAAATCTTCTTAGAAAGTTTCCATCTATATAATTCTTTTCCAGTTTGAGTGTTGACAAACACCAGTGTCTGTCCTACGGCAATCACAGCTATTTTTCCCTCAGGACAAAATGCCACTGACCCGATAGCATCACCATAATTATGTTCTCTGATAAAGTCTAAAGTTTCAATATTCCAGAGTCGGGCTGTTCCATCAAACGATCCCGTAAGAATATGTTTTCCTTTTGGACTAAATGCTACACAGGTGATACCCCTTAAATGCTCTTCGAATGTTCGAATAAGATCTCCAGTTTCAGCATTCCATAAGCAGGCTCTAAGGCCGGGTGTTCCCGTAAGAGCCATTTTACCATTAGGACTGAATGCTATCGCGCAAATGCGATCTGTATTTCCTTTTAATTCTATGTCTGAAAGCACTCCCGTTTCCAGATTCCATACGTAAATTCTATGTGAATGAGTGCCAATAAGAGCAATTTTCCCGTTAGAACTAAACTTTACAACTCGCAGAGCATCAGGAAGTTGATCGATCTGTTGTAGTATAGTTCCCGTATCCTTATCCCAGAGGCATACGGTACCATCAGAACCGGTAAGAAAAGTTTTTCCATCGGGGCTATAATCTAAAGATATAATAATATCAGAGTCGTACTCTCCCTTGAACTCTTGTAGTAACTCTCCTGTAC
>JACDFK010000131.1 GCA_013815795.1 Candidatus Babelota bacterium
GTTAGACTTTTCATAACAACTAGTATATTATTCGTTTCGGTAGGGTCCTACATTTTTATTAAATCTAAAGGTTGTTATGAAAAAAATTTTACTTTTAACGATCAGTGGATTATTTACTATCCACACCTATGGCATGGAGCTTACCACTAAGGAAACTACTACGCAAGATATCTCCACATGTAATGCGTTTTTTACTATATTTACTATACGTGAAGTAGAATCAGTACTAAGGAAACATCTTTTAATGAAAGACTGGATTTGTATCGGCCTTACTGCAGTGAAAACAGTAGCATGTCTTGATAAACGGTTTCTAGAATTTTTTCAAGAGAATGAAGATTTCACCTTAGATTTTCTTAAATACCTCTATAGAGTTTCTTATCAGAAAGATTTTGAATTCGATAAGGCTTTGTTATATATATCCCCTTCGCTAAATAAAGAAGGAATAGGCATTTTCAATAAAAATAGATCCTCATCTGATGAACTCCTAGGCATTTTTAAACAATGTAAACAAGATAATTGCTGGGACAAAGCTCTGACGACGTTACGAGATTTTAAAGATCGTTTTTTGTTACAGCACGCGCTTAATCATTATTGGCAAGATAAGTGGGAAGATAGGTTGAAAGGTGAATTGATTTGTATTCATCCGTGTAAATCAACTCTTCTTATTTACGCTCTTGACTTTGGGGCTCCTAAAAAAGTTATTGAGTTCCTCGTTAAAGAAAAATCTCTTGCTGATCAAAATTATCTCAACACTCCTCCACCATTTATTGTTGCCTTTAAAAAATTCTTTGACTACAATAAACAATATGAACTTCACGGTAATAAAGCTACCTTGGCTTCAATAAACCAAGAATTAAACAAACTAGAAGAAATAATAGTTATATTCATTGATGCAGGAGCTTCTGTAGATTGTGTTTTTGAAAAACTTTTCAGTGCCCCAAATACAAAGAGTTTAGAGATTCTTACTACCTCTGTTAACGCTGGTGGTGAATGTGCTATTTACCATGATTTAGAAGGAGTACCTGTATCTTCAAACTATTCTATGATAATGAGAGAAGCAGAAGACTCTAAAAAATATGCTTTTAAATCAAAATTTTTAGATAGGACGTTAATTTTAGATTGGACCACACCCCTTAATTTAGCTTTGCAAGAAAATAATGTAAAAATGGTCCAGTACTTACTTAAGAAAAATCTTAAGCTAAGCAGTGAATTAAGCTCTATGATGATAGCTAATACCGTCATACAGGGTAACATGTCTCAACTTATGCTGACCTTTCTTATAAGTGAGTGTGATAATAGGCATATTCTTTTACATAATCTTATGGATAAGACGACTCTAGCATCTAATTATATTTACAAAAAAGATACATGTGGTCTTTTACAACAACTCATTGAACAAGATGCTGATATTAATGCCATTCATGAGGGAAAAACACTCCTTGACATTGCTATAAGTTGTTATGATACCAGTCCCGACGTGATTGATTCGCTCTGTAAAAAGGGAGCTCAAGGAAACAGCCTTACAAATTTTACTTTAAAATTCAGTAAATGGTGGAAGGAATTAGACCGTGATTCGGTCTTGCCCGAAGAGGAAATACTAAAAATTCTCTATGAAGCAAAAGAAATAATAATAGAAAATCAACTGTATTGCAATGACCTTACAGTTTTAATGTTGGATCTAATTTATCAACTAATCAGTAAAAACTTATTATTAAGTGATACAGTAGAGCTCATAAAACTCATTGTTTTGGCCGAAAGAAAATCATTTAACTGTTTTGTACAGTTTCCTAATTGGCGACTAGTATACAGGTTCATGCGAGGTCTTGGCCGCTACCATGACTCTAATAACCCTGTAGAGTTTGAGCAACTAGCATCTTTTATTTCTTTACTTATTAAGGAAGAAATAATAAAGATGAACGATATAACTTTTTGGATAGAAAAAGTTAGAGAAGAGGTACACCGTAGTGATTTAGAAAAAGTAGCACACAGTAAAGATTTAGAAGAAGCAGCACGCCGTAGTGGTTTAGATGATTTTATAAAACGTATAAGTGAACTCTATTTAAAAACTGATAAAATTTAAAGATCAGTTAAATAGTATAAGGTTAACACTGTAAAACACTGAGTTGTATTATCCCTAAAAGTAGGGTAGAGCTCAAGTACCTTAATGGCTCTAACCTAATAGGTGGATAAGGAAGTATCAATAAAACCACCTACATCGATTTTAGCGCGTTGTAGTTCAATTACCTTTAAGTAAAAGCGCATGTAAGGGGCACACACGCGATATAAGCTTTGTTTAAGTGGCTTTGTAGTTTTAAAAGACCATAAATTTTGTTTTCGAACAAATCC
>JACDFK010000132.1 GCA_013815795.1 Candidatus Babelota bacterium
AGTATAGATTGGCCGTGAATGAACGTTACTTTAAACTTTTCTACTTCATACTGGAGGGTAGTGCAGATCTGTTTTTCCTCTTTTTTGAGCTCGGGGTAAAGAGGACTCATATAGTCTATAAGCGTAGGAGCAAGAGTAGGAAAAAAGTTTTCCCCACTGAGCTTTTGAGCGAAAAGTGCTGCTCTACGAATAATTTTTCTTATAACATACCCTCGTCCTTCGTTAGAAGGTATTCCCCCATCTGCTATTGCAAAACAGGAGGATCTAATATGATCGGCTAATACTCGGAAAGCTCCCTGTATTTCAGGTTCTGCCTGCGCATACCGTATACCGGTTATCTCTTCCATTTTTTTTATAAGAGGCTCAAAAAGATCTGTATCAAAAACTGAATCTTTTCTTTGAAGCACGGTGCACAGCCGTTCAAGGCCCATTCCGGTGTCAACACCTGTCTGTTTAAGCGGTTTATCGGTGCCGTCTAATTGTCTGTCATACTGCATAAAAACGAGATTCCAAATTTCTAAAAAACGATCGCAGGAGCAACCTGGGCGACATTCAGTGTTTCCGCATTCAAGACTAGCTCCGGTGTCGTAATAGATCTCAGAGCAGGGTCCGCAAGGGCCTGTATCCCCCATTTGCCAGAAATTGTCGACCTCTCCTAAGCGTGTTATTCTGTCCTCAGGTAGGCCAATACTTGTTCGCCTAATAGTGTAGGCTTCATCATCATGTGTATACACAGTCGCTGAAAGTTTTAATGGATCGATATGGAGATGTTTTGTTAAAAATTCCCATGCATACTGTATTGCTTCATGTTTAAAATAGTCACCAAATGAGAAGTTGCCCATCATCTCAAAAAAGGTAAGATGGCGCTTGGTAAAGCCCACATTTTCAAGGTCATTATGTTTTCCGCCAGCACGTATACATTTTTGGATCGATACAGCTTTTTTATAACTTCTTTCCTCTTTTCCTAAAAACAGATCTTTAAACTGGTTCATACCCGCATTTGCAAAAAGAAGTGTTTTGTCCTGTGCTGGGATTAATGATGAGCTTTCAACCTGCTCATGTTTCAACTGTTTAAAATAATCGAAAAATTTTTTACGGATTTCAAAAGAGTTCATAAAGTGCCTTTTTATATGGTTTTCTGGACGTAAAGCAGTGTACTTAAAGCGCTCCTCCAAAAGCATCTGCGCTGCTTTTTGCACGAGCATTTTTATACTACTATACCATGTAGTGTATCATAAATCGGTGGTAAAAAGAATCGATACTGCATATGAATGCTCAAGAACACACTAAAAAAATCTGAACTTTTCTCCTGCTAGAGCTTTAAAGAATTCTATTTTTAAAAACTATTTTCTGTAGGTGGAAACACCGCAAGCTTCTGATTTGTAAAGGTCGGTATATCGTTTGCACATAGTCCTGAGGAAAACTTTTGCAGCCTGTAGTATGTGCAGTATCTAAGAAACCCTGATGGAGCTTTTACGTGGCACATTGCTCTTTTGTAGCAATAGGACTGCTAAAACCCGAGAATGCTCTGTGGCCTAGCGCTCAAAGCTGACGAAGAAAGTGGCCATTTTGTTAAAGAGAATATTGACTTTAGTTTTACAAAGGGGGCATCATTGAGAAACACATACCTAAGGGAGAGCGTGATGGAAAATTCCAAAGATTGTCGAGGTACCACAACTTCGGTAGCCTTTCAACTATTATGGATGACTATCTCAACAGTAGTTATTTGGGGGCTTATTATATATGAAAGTAAAGGATTTCGGTCATTTGACCGCGAGCCACAGCTTTTGCCTATTGTTCCTGAAAAGGCTCTTGCTTTTGGTGGTTCTCCTGCAGTGGTTACAGTCGGTCTTAATATAAGCAACTTTTCCGTATTTGATGTATTAACCAACGATTTTGCATTTGCGGGAACTCTCTGGTTCGAATTCGATCCCAGTTTGACATCTTTAGATACTGTTAAAAAAATCGTTTTTGAAAAAGGTGAGATACTTTCTATTTCTGAGCCGTATATAAAAATCGACGGAAGAAAACTGTTTGTTACGTATGATATTAGAGTCAGAAAAAAAGAGAATCTTTCTTATGTTTTTTTCCCTTTTAGTGGGCATAGAATTCATGTCATAATAGATAACATAGCGACTCCGGGTGAAATAGTTTTTGTTTCCTCAACTGAAAATTTTAAATTAGGACACGGCTTATCTGTATCTGGATGGCGTGTTGATTCTAAAAATGTTGAGACGGGATATTCGCTTTCTGAACTTAAGACGGGAGATGCGCGCAAAGTTATTTATCATCCTCGGGTAGTTTTTTCAATTGATTTCGCTTTAGGAGGAAT
>JACDFK010000018.1 GCA_013815795.1 Candidatus Babelota bacterium
CCCTTTTTTACCTGGGAATCATTAAGACCACAGTTTAAAAATATTACTATCCGACTCTTTGAAAAAAGTAGCCATACACCACAACTTGAAGAGGCTGAGAATTTTGATAGGGTACTCCTTGAGTGGCTTAATCGCTAAGGTAGTATCACTATCCTGCCGCATCAATCTTTCAGGATCTTTAGATGTTTGTGAGTGAGTATGAACACTACGTGCTCATCAGTACTTTCAATAGGATGTCTTCTGTTATTAGAAAAGCCCATTCCTAAACAGCATCACTGTCATTTCTATTTTCTGCGTTTAAATGTATTTAAAATGAAAAGAGCGATCTAATTTTTAGACCGCTCTTACATACAAAACTCGAATTTCATACCAATAATAAAAATTGGCGTCCCTAAGGGGATTCGAACCCCTGTTACCGCCGTGAAAGGGCGGTGTCCTGGACCAGGCTAGACGATAGGGACCTGTTTTTTATGGTGAGCCGCGTTGGATTCGAACCAACGACCCACAGATTAAAAGTCTGTTGCTCTACCAACTGAGCTAGCGGCTCTTATGCTACACCATTACTTTTTAAATATACTTTTTTACCATTAATCTGTCAAGAAAACATGTAATCTTTACTCATTATCAACTTTTTTCTTACTCGCAGAGAGAGCAAAAACTTCTCTAAATAGTATTGTTTTAGAATAACAGATAGAAAAAATTTTACAAGCGCTCCTTATCTCTTATAAAAGTAAGAATGTTGTTTAACAAAAACAAGCAGCAACTTGTATGTTGCTTGAAAAAGGTATACCTCTGTTTATTAAAGAGCAAAGAATAGAGCTGTCTCTTAAGAAAGCTTAGAAAAAAACAGTATAAAAGTTCATCTCATGAAAACCGCGACGATGTTTAAATCGGATTTTAAAGACACGATTAACGAGCTCCCGTTCATAAATCTGTTTTTATTTTCCCAGAAAAAGCTGGCTAATAAAACAGTAGATAAGCAGACCAAGCACATCCATAAGAGTTGCTAAAAAGGGACCTGCCGAAAGCGCTGGATCTAATTTAAACTTTCTTAACAAAACAGGAATCAAACTACCTAAAAGCATCGAAGCTACTACAATAAGTCCTAACGATACACTTACTGCAAGACTGGCGGTAGTATGACCAGGATGAAGGATATATACACGGATAAACGAAACGACTGCAAGCAAAGTACCGATAATTCCAGCCATGAAAACTTCTCGGGCTAAAAACCGCTTGTAGTTGCTGTCATTAATTTCGCCAGAAGAGATTCCTTGAATTGCTAAAGCAGATGACTGGCTACTACTGTTTCCTCCGGTACTTTGAATCATAGTTACAAAGAAAATAAGGAAACCGCTAAGCAAATCATTATAATGAATCATAATGACCGAAGAAACAATCTGTACTAAAAAAAGTATAATGAGAATCGAACTCCGTTGATACAATAACTTCTTAAATGAGGTATCGAAATAAGCATGCCTAATAGGAGCTAAAGCCGACATTTTGTACACATCTTCAGCAGCTTCTTGCTCAATAACATCCACAAGAGTATCACTGGAAATGATGCCCAAAAACAGATTATGTTCACCCACTACCGGCGCGGTCATAAGCTTATAGTGAATCATTTGAGAAGCGACCGACTCTTGATCTTCATCAGCCTTAACCACGAGATCGTTTTTGTGCAAAATAGAGCTAATTCGAGTTTGAGGATTTTTAAGAACTAAATCCTGTAAATTAATATGACCTAAAAGCTCATTTTCCTGATTTGTTACATAAATTTTTTGATGAAGCTCAACGTTTGGCTGAAGGCGCTGCAAGATCTGAATACTTCTGGCAATAGTAAACTCCTCCAATAAGGTTATTACATCGGTATTCATAATACCGCCTGCCGATTGAGGATCGAAACGCATCAATGACAGAACCTCTTCCCTATCTTTTTTATGAAGCAAGGCTATATATTTTTTAAGCTCTTCATCAGAAAGCTCATCAAAAAAGTCGGTTAATTCGTCAAGAGGCAAACTACTCAGAACCTGTGCTCGATCATGGTCTTCAAGAACTGAAAGACACACCACCTTCATAGAATAAGAAAGATAGGAAAAGACCGGTATTCGTAAAGAGTCTGACAACTTTAAAAAAAGCTGCTGAGCGGTGTCCTTATCCTTTTCAGAGAGAAACTGTGCTATATCAGCAGGATGAATAGAGATAAAGGTATTCCAGAGCGAAGTTCCTACGGGACTGGTACCCTTGGTAACCGCTTCAAGATTGTCGTTCATATTCTCGAATATCTTGTGAACATCTACAGGATTATCCCGATGATTATTCTCTTTGAGATTTTTATTCATTTTTTACCTCTTTTATTTTTCTATAAGTGCACTATGCGGTTGACTCAAGAGGCCCTTTGCTGTATTATTATATATATATCTTACTACATTTTTATAATAATAGAAAATCAAAATGGAGAAAATCGTATACATTGTCGAAAATAGCGTAAATGGGGAAAGAGTTGATAAAGCTCTCACAACCTATTGCACAGGCTATTCTCGTACTTTTTTTCAACAACTCATGCGTACTAACTGCATATCTCTAAACGGAGTATCTCTTAAAAAACCCAGTACGCTGGTCAAAACGGGAGACTGCTTAGAGGTCACTGTGCCGCCCCAAAAACTTATTGGTACATTGGAGCTGCCTGCAGAAACGATGGGAGTTTCTATACTGTTTGAACATCCCGATTTCTTAATTGTTTATAAACCTGCAGGGCTTATAATGCACTCTCCTTTTACTCATTCCACAGCCATTACGCTTGTAGACTGGCTTATCCATTCCTTTAGCGAACTTACAACCGTTGGCTATCATGATAGACCGGGGATTGTTCACCGCCTTGATAAGGATACCACAGGGATTCTTATAGTTCCAAGAAATAATAAAGCTCATGCCCATTTTTCAATGCTTTTTCAAACCCGCTTAATCGAGAAAAAATATCTTGCTGTTGTTGCAGGCCATCCGCCTGTTTCTGGAACAATAGAGTACACAATTGGCAGAGATAACAAATATAAACATAAAATGAGCTCAACGGTAGCAGGAGGAAGAGAAGCCACCACTCATTATAAGGTTCTTGAATATTTTTTAGAAAGTTCCCTTCTTGAACTACACCCTATTACGGGAAGAACTCATCAAATCCGTGTGCATTGTGCAGCTATTGGACATCCTCTTCTAGGGGATACTACTTACGGTTCATCACATAAGCTTATAACACGACAGGCCCTTCACGCATTCCAGCTCTCATTTATGTACAACGATCTCTATTATTCGTTTTGGCATACCCCAGCTACTGATATGCAAGAACTTATTAGCACTCTTCGAGTAAAAGATTCACCTCTTACCGACAGGTAATTACCTTTCAGATACTTAACGAGGTGTGTAATAAACAGTTTATACAGACAAAACTTTCTCACCCCGAAGCTTTGCGGTAGATATGATTGTATTACGTTTCTTTTTTTTCTTTTGATCTTCTTCTTTATGCTTCTTTTTGGCGTAATAATTACCAAGTGCAGCTCCTATAAGCACTGACCCAATCTTCAACGCTAAAACTCTATACCCGTTCTGTTCTTTTGAAAACACTACCAGTTCTTCCGGCTTTTTCTGACTAGGTTCAGTAGTTACTAACGGTATTTCCTCTTTTTTAGAGCTACTTTCTGCTTTGGGAGCTACTTTCACAGGAGGATCGTATACCATACGAAACACTTCTTTATTTCGTAGATACTCGCTTATAAGTAGTTTTAATTCAGCGCATGCGGGATCCTCTAAGAGGTCTTCCAACGAATGACTCTTACTCTTAAAGGTGACAGAAGCACCCGAGATAAGTAACAGCGAAAAGAGCTTTTTTAACTCATTCTTTCTTGAGATTGTAGGATCTTTTGTTTTGAAAACCACTGCTATTGCGCACAAGGGTGAATACGCATAGGTTAAATCAGGAAAACGCACTTTTCTAGTAGAAGCAAGCCAAGGATTTCGTTTCACTAAGGTAAAGGCATCACCCACAGGACCATACTCTATGCACTTAAACAGTTTCCATACCGAGCCGATATTGTAGGTGTCTTCGTCTCTTTTTTGAAAATCAGCTGAATGGGGATCACAGTCGCTTAAAACACGTTTACTATATATCTGATAATCACCCTCCATCGAAATCCTTCTATAAGCAGGATCCCACAGATATATCAATGGCAAAGTTATAGCACTTATCTCGTCGTTTGATACGCGCTTTCCTATTTTCATTGTAAATCTTTTGCTTTGGAAACCCTTTTCTTTAGGAAGGGGAGGAAAAAGCACTGGCGTAGCCACCAAAAATAAACCTAGGATGCTTGCAGGAAATGATAATGTCTGCCTATCTTTACACAACATTTGACAGGCACGTATAATCCGGTTCATACTCTCTATCGAGATCTATAGAGAAGGCTTATGCACAAGGGTTAAAATGCAAAAACGCACTGCTTCAATAAAATTAGTCACAACGACTCAACAAAGTGCACTTTTGAGTGCAGTTCAAAGGGAGTCTGCACGAGTATGCAATACTATTGTTCTTCTTGCTCATAAGAATAACTGTTGGAATCATGTTAAACTCCATCGTCTTGCCTATTACCCTATTCGTGCAACAACTACTCTTGGCTCTCAGATGGTATGTAACTCCCTAAAAGCTGTATGTAATGCCTTTAAATCTCTAAACTATAAAAAAACTAAAGAGCTTCCTATAAATACCTTTAAACCTTCTTCCAGTGTCCATTACGATAAAAAAACGTATAGCTTTAAAGATGGAGCTCTTTCTTTGTATACGCTTTCTGGCCGTATTGTGCTGCCTATGGCTCTAGGAAAGCCTCAAAAAGAATACTTACGCATAGGGACTCCTAAAGAAGCTCAACTGGTCTATAGAAACAAAAAATGGTTCTTTAATCTGGTTTTTGATATACCTGATGTACCACTTAGTAAATTATCGGGCAAAGTATTAGGAGTAGATCTTGGCGAGAACGTAGTAGCAGCTACCTCTTCAGGAAAACTCTATGGAGGTAGACAGTTAAGACATAAGCGAGATTGTGCAGTAGCACAGCGCAGGCGTTTGCAACGCAAAGGTACCAAGAGCTCAAAGCGAAAGCTCAAGACAACCTCAGACAAAGAAGCGCGTCATATTAAGCACACCAATCACTTAATCAGCAAAGCAATCGTACATGAAGCACTCGATAGCGAATGCCATGTTATAGCACTGGAAAATCTGACCAACATTCGTGACCGCATTAAAGCTACTAAGCGCGTACGATACCGCTTACATGGCTGGGCGTGGGCTCAATTACAGAGATTTATTGTGTATAAAGCTCAAGCAGCAGGACTGAAGGTTGTGTTTGTTAATCCTGCTTATACCAGCAAAACATGTGCCGAGTGTAAACAGCTGGGAATACGAGTTAAACATCGCTTTGTATGTAAAGTATGTGGAATCCAACGACACAGTGACTTGAACGCAAGTCTAAATATCAGTAGGATTGCAGCATCTGCCGATGCTGCAACGGGTGCAGTAAATCACCCGAATATGGAAGCTGCCCTAGCGTAGCTTACTATAAGCCACCCACTTTAGTGGATGGTAGTTTACTAAAGCTCTTATTCTTTCATAGCGATCGAGGGACTGAAGATTCTCCAAAAGAGCAATAACCGTTTGAAATGCTTTCTTTACAGCTCCATTTTTCACATCGCCCTTTTCTAAGGATAACATATACCAGAAAACATCTACTTTTCCTGCCTTAAGAGCTGCTCTATTCTTGTTTTGCGTGTCTTCATCTAACCAGCTGCCCTTTTTTTTATCTTCCCAAACAAGCCTCTTATGCTCTGTTATAAACTCATCAACCAAAAACTCACCAATGGTTAATCTATCAGAAAATTCTACAGTAACAAGCTCTGGATTACTCTGGAGACACGTATGAAACGTATCAAGATCTACACGATTCCAGTAAAAACATTCCCTTAACTGAAGCAGAGCTTCGTAATGGTATACCGATACCATTAAAGGACCTACCACGTGCGAACTATTTACTACTAAAGGTTTATGGTTAATTACTGCTGATTGCATCCCATACAGAGCTTGAATAGTACCTAAAAGAAATGTTGCGCCTAATAAAAATAGTTTATATATATGTTCTATAAGAGTTTTTTTCATACAACACCTGCTTGATACATGATTAACAAGAAATTTATATCTGCCTCTCTTTAATCGGGCATTTATGAAAAGCCAACCTCGTATATCAAAAGCACTACCACCCTAGCGCTCTGACTAAAACCATGTACTACTCGATACTGAATCCTTTAAAAATTTCTATAAAGGGCATAACCCTGCTTGTGTATCATGTACTAGTAGAAAGAGTTAGCTATACCGATGACACACACCCTCTAGCCTCCTGCTTACTCTGTACTTGCATTACGCACATACCTAAAATAAACACAAGAAGCAAACCATTACAAAGGATCTTTAAAGCCTTTATCATATTTGTGTCTTATTTGTGCTGGACTTACCTTTGTAGAATAGATAGCCCATGAGAGCGGTACACACTGATAGACCGCCTACCAAAAACTTCTTGCCCGGACTCCATGCTGTGCTTTCAAGTACAATAGGTTTTTCAGAGTCGGAAGAACTTTTTTCTGTCGATTTTAGAGGTTGAGTACTCTTTTTCTTGCGCTCTTGCGCTTGATTATGCCGCTTATGCGCATAATAGTTGCCTAATGCAGCCCCAGTTACCAAGGAACATACTGTTAACGTCGGAATAACAAGACTGGCATATTTTTCTGAAATAATTCTACGGTTTTTTTGGCCCACCTCTTCCTTATTTTCACCAGCTTGAGCATCTTTACCTGCTCCTTGATCCTCAACAGGAACCTCTTCAACCTTTTTTACTTGAAGTGGATAAATACTATCATAAAAAGCTTGGCGATCTTGATTATACTCACTAACCAAAGCCCTTAATTCTCTACACTTAGGATGATTTAATAACTCAGACAGATCAACAAGAACTTTGTGTCGTAGGGTTCTTTGAAATGTGCAGTCTGCACCATGAACGAGTAACAATGAAAAAAGTTTTTTAAAATCCTCTTTTTTCTTCGCTACGTTCGTATCATCGATAAAAACATAAGCGATAGCACATAAAGGAGAAATTTCATAACACTCTATAGCAGTAATATCTACTCCATATGCATTTGATTCAGAACTAAAAGCTTTTACAGCGTAAGAAAGCCACGGATGACGTTTTACTAAAGCAAGGGCTTGCGTAGGATTTTTGCGTTCAATATGATCAAAAAGTTTCCACACTGAAGAAACCTTGTGTAACTCTATATCCTTTATCTCTAACTGTTTTTTATTTATTTTAGGAGAGATGATAGAATCATACCGACTATAATCTTCGTATCTCTCAAATTTTTTATTAATCACATAGGTATTAGAATAGAAAGAATAGGAGCACTCTAGCCTTCTATTCAAAAGAGGTTCAGTAATCTCACTTAGAGAAGCGTGTGGGCAATACTTTTCAGTCCTTGAAAGCCGTTTATCTATCTTTAAGAGTGTTCTTGAACGTACATCATTATAACCGCCCTTTTCAAAGGTATTCAACGTAACTAATACCCGTCTAAAAATCTCTTGCAAACTTTTATTTTTTTTTGAGTTTTGATACTGCCATGACACATAATTTTCCTTGAACTTAGCGAGGTTTGCCGCTGTAGTATATTCGCGTACAAACTCATCAATTATGAACTCTCCAATAGTTAAACCATCAGAATCTTCTTCATTAACCACCCAGGGATTATACTGTAAACACTCCTGAAATTTATCAGTGTCAACGTAATCCCAATGTATATGACCCCCAAGCTCATCTCTTTTATCATATTTATACACCGCCAATGTAGAAGGAAGAATCTCCTGTTTTTGTTTTTTTTCTAACAGATTAGTATCTAAAATCATTCCCTGAAGATTAGCAGCACCACCTATAAGAGCTACTACGCTCATTATTTGTATAATTTTCATATGTTCTTTCTCTTTCATCGGCTTTTAAGCCGTTATTCTTTTATTACTTACCTTATATCTTTTTTATCGGATTTAAAAAGACAGAGTTTTTAACGTGTGTTTCTTAGTCCATTTTTCCATGAACATGTTTTTATCACTATTCTAGTCCTACTTTTGCTATCCCCCATTGAGAGAATATTCTAAGTACATGCGTTATACCACTATTTCATCTCATAATCAAAGAGAATATTCTTTAACCCGGAACAGAGAGTACCGCGTCGTTTTATTTTTTTAGAAGTATGCTTTTTTGCAGAGGCTTTTTTTTACTTTTTGTGTCTGTCAAAAACCACATGAAAGCACCAAAACACACAGCGCCTACTATAAGCTTTTTATTATAAAGGCTCTGAAAAAAAGACTGTTCTTTACCGTGCGTATACGCATCTTTTTTACTAAAGATATCATCTGAATCATTCTCTGACAGATTCAATAAACTCCTTGTATTCTCCTCCTGCGAGGAAAGATCTGAAAAATTATCTTCTTGAGAATAGAGAGTAGGAAATACTATGTTTTCTTTAAAACTTTCAAACATCTCACTAGTTGTTTTCCCTTCGATCATCGACTCAAAGCCCACACTCTCATTGATCACTTGTTCATTAAAAAAAGTGAAGTTTTGAAAGAATTTTAAACCAGGAACATAGGAGTGATAAGCCTTTTCATCGTGAGATAGGGTCTTCGCGTGAGAAGCGTTTTTTGAAGCATTAATAAGCTCAAGCAAGTGTCCGCATTCTTCTACGTACACTCGATGCGTAACCGTTTGATAAGCTTCATTCCAATCTTCTGGATCCGCGCCTTTTTCTAATAAATAGAGAAAAATTTCTTCATACTCTTTCTTTTTAGAAAAAGAGGCTTTATTTCGATAAGCACTGACCACAGCATGAAGAGGAGTCTCCCCCTTTTCATTTTTTAATGTAATAAAATTAGCATGTTCCTCAATTGCGATTTGAACCATAGTAGGATAACCATATTCTATATATTCAAAAAACTTTTTTTGTGCAGAATTTTTTTGCTGATTTTCTTTCTCTAGCTGTTCATTTCTAAGTTTTTCTCTCCTATCAGAGCACCTAGTATCTGTAGAGTTCTGCTGCTGATTGAAATTCTCGTGATACATAGCATCCATAGAGTTCTGCCATACCACAGCTGGTCCTAAAAGAAATAGGGATATAACTGAGAAACTCATAGACACCGTGAATCGCATTTTTAATGCCACTATAGTCATGATTCAAACCTTCCCGCACCGTAAACAGTGTATGTTTACAGAATTTGTTGTTTTGCTTGTACTTTTGATTGTACTTTTTTAACAGGAGCAGTTTCTTGCTTTTTCTTATCCTGAGCAGCAGTGTGCTTCTTGTAAACCAATGCAGCTATTGAAAGAGCTCCTGCAAAAAAGAGTATCTTTCTAGGATTAAAAAACGAATCATTGTCAGTTTTTAACGGAATTATAGAGGGATCCTCTGGATACTCAGGAAACTCCAACGGGCCAACATTACGACCTACCTGTATCAGATAAGAAATCTGCTCTTTTTTCTGCATTTTTTCAACATCGTTACTGTCTTCATCCAAATAATCAATAAAGGGTTGACTAAACTGTGACTCCTGTTCAAGTAAGTACACAATAGCTTTCCAAGCTCCTTTATTGCCATTGATATATCCTAATGAAGCAACCTCTAATAAGGTTAAGTTCTTATCATTCATCATCGTTATAATCTCTTTATTGCACGACACATAGTCTTCAACGATAAGAGTTCGTGGTCCAGTACCCCTTATAATTACACAGGTACCATTTTTTAAAGATACCTTTTCTAAAGTATTAAGCTGTAAATCGGCAGCTTTTAAAATTAGAGCTTTATCGATAGCAGTGTACGCTGAAACAAAGCCTAGACTATGTATTTGTTTATCAGTCGTAAGTACATGAGTTTCAAAACTATTTCCAGGCTTAGAAACTTCTACTAAAAATTCTTCAGCAGAAATTTCATCATTACACAGAATAGCTTCTACTTTTATTCCGGTAGTGCCTTGGTAAGCATCCAATGAAAGGCTCTCAAAATCTTTTTGGTCTCCTTTACGAAGCCCTCCATCCTCTTTTCCTATAAATGAAATAACTGAAGATTGTATGTTAGGTGGCAAAACCCCTATATAAGGACGAGCTTGATCGATCATACCAGCAAAAATCCCTTTTGAGGGCGCCTTAGGTGTAAAGGGATTAACTTCTTCCTCTGGAGCTTTACTTTTATTCTTATCACCCGTTTGAGGCTCTACTTTTTGAGAAAACATTCCCGCGATATCAAAAGGATCATTTTGAGGAAGATTAGAGTTCTTAAGAACAGAATCAACCTCAGTAGCAGCCTGTTCTTTCATCTTCTGCACAAAATCACCAAGGCTACCCGATATAACTGGATCGGGAACAGAGGTATTTTTAACGGAGTCTTTTTGCTTCTCTTGAGAAACTCCCAGTAAGTCATCAAGAGTAACATTCTCTTCTAAGTTGTGCCGTAAGGCTAGCTGCATACTACAGAGTTCCATACAGCTACTCATTAAAATGAGTAATAATGCCTGCTTTTTCATATTCTAAATTCCTATTTTATACTTTTATAAGTATCGTAGTGCTACTATTTTTTTTGTTGTAATTGTATATTTTGAATTGGCTGTACCGTTGCCGCTTTCTTTAACTGCCTTGATTGATAGATGTAAGCACCTATGAAAGCTACTGCTCCTAAGCCTATAATGCGTGGCACTGAAGAAATAAAAGATGGTTCCTCGGGGATAATAAGTATGTCCGGAGGAGTAAGAGGGGTACTATAAAAGGGATCTTCTAAAGTTTCTACGTAAGATTCTTTCTCTTTAATAACTTTAGAAAGCTGTTTTTTCTTATAATCTTTCGTTACATCTTTACTATCAGAAAGATCAAGCCATACTTTAAATGAGTCACTCAAAGGAACATTCTCATCAAGTAGATACGCAAAGGTTTTCCATGAATCTTCTCCATTTATATACCCATACCCCGCAAATGCTGTAAATGTTTCTTTTCTCTCATTTTGATAATTTTTATACTTATCGTAATGAATACAAAAATTTTTTATTGTATCGATCTTACCTTGATAAGCATACGTAAAAATGTCATCAAAAGATTCTGCATCAATATCCTGTAGAGGAAATAGTGACTGCTCGTTTTGTGCAGGCTTGCTCATAAACATCGAAAACATTGAACCCACTAAAGAAGGATTAATTCCTGGATCCTGGGGCACAACATGTTCCATCGAAACAAGCGATGAACAGGCCACAAGGCACAAGGTCATACTATACAGTTTAAATTTCATACTAATTCCTTATACTATTTTATTTTCATTAAATATTCAACTACTGTAGCGGGCACATCAGTTCTTACAACACATTATTAAAAACTGATATAAAAGTTTTTAAAACAACCCTCATTCATCTATCAAACAGTGTAGTTACTCTCTCATTGTAAATCTGATTGCTAATTGTACTATACTTAGTATAAAAGCATTTTTAACGCAATAACTATCATTTTTTACAAACATGCACTCTTATCTCATCCTGCTATACACAAATTTTTTCAAAACAGTTCTCTTTTTCAAAACGGTCTATAGGAAAAAACCTTGATCATAGTAGGTAAGCCCGAGAAATGTCGCCACTAAACAACGATTACCAAAGCTTTTTAAAGAATAGCTGATCTATAAAACATCTTTTATAATAAATTTTTTTTACCATAATCCAGCGCTCGACAGATCTTGAACATTCTCATTATTTTACATTTCATACTGCTATAATAACACAATAAAATCGGGATAACAAAAGGCTTCAAAAAAAGGGCAACAATACTCAGTTTGAATATCTTTGTGTGCCACCTCTACAGATAGTACTGCTCAAAAACGGCTATGTTGAACTCCACAGAGTCTATTAAAAAATGAGTACTATAGAAACAGGGCGTCCGGATGATTAAAATCACCCGGACGCCCTAGAATAAAATTACTTAAAATAGTAGATCTTTACCACGGCCCACGTTAACACAACTCAAGCTACGCCATCAAACCGGTATAAAAGTCGCTCTTTTACTACCAGTGCACGGCATGCGAAGGTCTTTACTCAGAACCGATTAGTAGTTTTTAGCTAATAATACAGTTCTGGCTCTCTTGTGGAGGATTCATTGGACAGTGATCTAGCCCATTCAGAACCTGAAGAATCTGTTTTTTTCTTGTATCCTTTTCACGTTCTTTTTGAATATCTCCACCCTCTTTTAGAGGCGCTTTAAGAATATCCATAACGCTCTTAGTGACTTTCAGATCTTTGTTACACAGATTAAAAAGATAGGCAAAAATATCCCATGTATTTTCTTTTCCATTTAAATAGCCGGAGATAGCATAGGTTAACAAGTTTTCGCCCTTCTCATCTACCGAAGCTATTAGATCATCAAAACGTTCACCAAAATAGATGATCGTTTCAAGATCGCCCATAAAAGCATGACGAGTCAGATCTTTAAATGTTTTATTCGTAAAACGAGCATCATTTAAAGGGAACTTTTGTTCATAATACCCTAATAAAAGCTGTTCTTGTTGCGGTGCTAGTTGAAGATTTTTAGCACATCCTTCTAAAAAGAGAACTGCGTGTTTAGCCTGAGCAGGCACCTGAGGAAATGAGCCAACCATACCACTAATAGAACCACTACTTATCAACTTAACAAATGACTGTGAATCTACATTTAACTGTTGCGCTCCCATAGAAAGTAACCCCAAAACCATAGACCTTATATCTGCTGGTATTAACATAACAAAGTTTTTTACCAGAACTTTTAGATAGATCTGTCCCATTTTTATCAAAACAGGTGCACATGCTGATGAGAGTTTACTCAATTCCGCTTGATCTTTTTCCATTGTTTGAAGTAAATCTCTCATATCTTGTTCGGTTTTACAGCTCTTAAAGATATCCATATATCCCTGCATTTTCTCTACAAATAAGAAAAGAGGTACCACCGATTGCTTATCCATTTTATTGAGCGCGTTCATTATTTTTTGATACACTTTTGCATGAGTGACTTCAAAAAACTTTTCAATTGAGCCGAAATTAGCCATGCTCTGCGAGCTTTGATTGGCATATCCCGATCCACTTTGACTCACGAAAGGACTTTGATTTTCTGAACCTGTTCTTCCTTCATCAAAGCCTATTTCTTCATCAAACTCTTCTTCAATTGCTTGAAGTTCACGCACAAACATTTTCAACGCTTGTCTTTCAGCAACATCAGTAGTGACCTTTAAAGAAGATTGTTCTTTAGGCATATCCATGCACAGAACAATCGGACTGCTCAGCAAAGACAGTAACAAAAATTTTCTAATAACCATGATATACATAACCTCTATAGTTAAGATTTTCAACATTTAACATTCATAATAATAATATTAGCACAAAAAAAATATATGATCAAAAGCCATTATGCTCTTTCTTACGCATACCCAGTGCTTGACGTAGTGCATTTAACAACTCATGGTAGTCCCTTAATCAAGGTAAAGGAATAAACGGTGACGCTATAAAATTTCTTATTGAAGCGTAAGAAAACTAACGATAGCTAAAGGGAATAACAAAATCTAACTACTCTATCTATCCTCTAAAGAAGTTCCTTTTCTAGTATTTTTTATCTGATTTAAAAATTTTTCTCTGCAGCTCAGAAGAGTGAGATACATTACGAGCACCTGCTCTAGCTGTTTACATAGAACGAGATAGCTACGGATACCTTCATCATAAGATTTCTGATTGAACGTGAAAGGAGCCTGCCATTTAGTTGGCAGGCTCCTGTAATATCATCTGTTTTATTTGATTGTAACGATTTTTTCAATTTTCTGGTTGTCGATATCTTGATCTACAACTACAACAACATCAGCATCTTTTTGCTTTTTTTGCCATTCGCTGTACGTTTTATAACCCAGAGCGGCTATTCCTGTAGCGACCAGACCACCAGCTATATGTTTCATTCCAAAGGATGAACCCTTAAGTAGTTCAGGATCTTCTTGATTCACTCGACTTTTTTCCTGAGAAGGTTGATCTACTTCAAGCTTTTGGTCTTGTTTTTCGAGCCCTTTTTCTTGACGATCATTCTTTTGAGAATCTTTTTCACGCTTTTCATGTTCAATAGGATCTTCTTTAAACTTAGGATTTTTTTCCTTAGATGATTGATCTACTTCAAGCTTTTGGTCTTGGTTGGCGAACCCTTTTTCTTGAAGATTCTTGTTTAGAGAATCCTTTCTCAGCTTTTCCTCTTCAATTTTCCGATTTTCACGTTCATGACGAAGAGCTTCTTTTTTCTTAAGTTCCTCTTTTTTAGCTTCAATTCTTTCACGTTGAATACTCTCAGCATTTTCTTGCTCTACTCTTTGAGCTTCGATTCTTTCTTGCTCTACTCTTTTCTGTTCTTGTTCTTCAAGATCTTTTTTTTGAGTGGCATTTCGTTGCTCTATTAAATTTACAGCAGCTAGTTCTTCCTGCTTTCTTTGTTCTTCACGCTCTCGATCTTTTACTTCAGGTTTTTCTTGATCAATAATTTCTTGTTTTTCGTTTCCTGTTAATTTTTGATCGTCTGGATTAAGAACTACTTCTTTTTGTTCTTTTTTTTGTTCTTGACCAACTTCTTCTTTGTTTTTTAATTCGTGTTTTTCAAGTTCATCTTGCTCTAATTTTTCTTTTGCTTCTCGCTCGATTTTTTCAAGATCAGCCTGTTCTCGCTGTGCTTTCTCAGCTTTTTCTTGCTCGAATCTTTTAAGCTCAGCCTGCAGTTGCTCTTCTTTTTCAACTCTTTCTTTTTCTATTCTTTCTAATTCACGCTGTTGTTTTTCAAGTTCATCTTGCTCGATCTGTTCTTGAGCTTCTTTAGTAGCTTTTTCTTGATCAATTCTTTTTTGTTCTATTCCAGCTTTCTTAAGATAGTTAATAGCTTGCAATTTTGATTCCAACGCCTTTTGAACTGTTTCATCGTCAAATTTCAATACTTGATCTTCACTCAAATTATCTAAAAGATTCTCTTCACGATACATATTCTTGCTTTGAGTGCGGTTAACCTTTTTTGGAGAACTTTTAATCAGATGTGGATAAACAATTGTCCTTACTTTTATCAAAAATTCATATACAGGGATTTGGGTGTCAGTGATAAGATCTTTTTGAACAGTATCTAATCCTTCTAAAATATCAGAAATAGTAGTACCATGTATGTTGGTGTTTAACGATGCTTTGTTTTTCTTACACCAGTCGATAAGTTCAAAAAAAGCTCTCCCACTTGTATTTTCTGCAAATAAAACACCGCCCATCACAGAATAATATAAAACTTTGCTTACAAACTCCTGATCAATTTTACCCTTTTGTATATCCTTGTCTTCAGGCCTTATCAGTCCATTAAATATCACATCTCTAACATTAGAATCTAAAACCACATTAGACTTTGATTCACTTATTGATGAAGAAACCTTTACTTTATCCATTGATTGTAAAGACGCTACAGAAAACAGACTCGCTATAACTATATATGATCTTACCATGAGGTTCCTTTTCCTAATTACACGGCGAAACAACAATTTACTACATGTAATACAATTTTACACTTTGATTACTTCTAACTCTATCTTTTTACATAAAAATTTCAACAGCCCTATTTAAAGATAGGAATAAAATTGAGCTTTTTATAGGTATCTAGCGTAACAAAACTCTAAATAAAATTACACTCAAGTTTTCTAAAAGATTATAATCTAAAAGAGCTCTAATGAAAAAATCAACACAACTACTCCCTAACCTGAACTAAAAAATACCACATTACTCATTCATGTATCTATCTGCAGACTATTTCATAACTTCGCTTTATCCATTTTACTCTATAGATAGCCCCCACTGATTACTGTTGAATCCTCCATTTCACTACTAATCTTCTTTTTTCTGGCTGACCAAACTTTATTAAAAAAGCTATTTTTTACACATTCCTTTTTAGAAAAATAAATCTACTGTTTTTTCTTGAAAAGCAAAAAGAGCGCAAGTCCAGCTTTATTAAGGAAAAAACTTATTTACACAATTTTTTCCCTAGTGCTTTTATTCGAAAATTATGATTCTTAAAAAAATATAATTATTACAAAATCGGGGCTATTTTATTATAAAATTTTATTTGAAATAAAGGATCAATAAAGCAGCTCCACCGACTAAACCAAAAAGAGCAATTTTTCCTTAGATTTTTATAAAAAAACGCTTAAAATGCTTGATTTTTTATAAAAAGACCTCTACGATAAAGGTAGCTAAGAAGGGACTGTAGTAATGAAGCCTCTTTATATCACCTATAAAGATACTACGTCCTGAAAGCTCTAAAACATTTTAAAGAATGTTTTAAGTTGATCAAACCAGGATGATTCAGACTTATTTCGTGATCGATTTTGAGTCTGAATCTTTCCACTTATCTGCAA
Source organism: Candidatus Babelota bacterium (assembly GCA_013815795.1). Lineage (GTDB taxonomy): Bacteria > Babelota > Babeliae > Babelales > Babelaceae > PRDV01. Next base: position 16,525 of record JACDFK010000018.1, read on the forward strand.
AGAACGATCTTTCAAAATTTCAAAATGCTTTCTAAAACGATCTACTATCTCAGGATTATCTAGTATAACGACGTTTTCCTGATTACGCTCATTCGCTCGTTTGGTAAAATTATAAGAGCCGGTCCATACAATAGCATGATTTTGAACCGAATCATCAAAAATACAAAACTTATTATGCATAAGTGACGAGTTTCTTTGATCGGAAGATGCTTGATAAGACCAGACGCCAATCTGAGCATTTGCAAGTTGATATACTTGGCTATATCTATCTGAGCCATAGCCAGGATCGACCACACACTCAACGACAACCCCTCGTTTTGCAGCGTCAATAAGTGCAGTAATAATCGATTTATCGGTCAGCGTATAAATAGAAACTCGAATCATTTTTTTTTCGACTTCAATAAGCCCTTTTAATAAAGATGCTACCTTGTCATCGGGAGAAAAATATGCTCGTGCAATGGTATTATCTTTATTTATCAGCATTGTCTCAAGTGTGTGCTGAGGATCTTGGTAATGAGAAATAACGCGGGCTATTCCCATAAAACAGACTACTACGCTTAAAAAAACTCCACCTAAGATAATCTTTTGAAAAAACTTCATTATAGGTTTCTTTCGAATGTAACTACCCCTTAGGGGTAAGAATTAATAAATAATGATACACCAACCAAAATAGATACTATCATTATAACAATAACTGTAGAGTGAAACTATTGCTATCACAAAAATAATAATGTAGTTCGTTTTCTGTATCATATAGTTCTATTACATTTCGTTTTACCAAGAATTTCTAAAAACGCTGAAAAAATAAAATTCACCTCAAACCACACCACTAGTTAAAAAATTTTTAAAATTCCCCTCCCAAAAGATCTCCAAAAAATAGATACGTAAACTGTTTAATAAAGGGAGGGCGGTATAAGCCTAGGTACCATGGTTCTGGGCGTTTTAACACCTGTTGCTTTCAGGAAAAGAGAGAGTTAAAATAAAAAAATTACTGTGAAAATGGATAAACCATACACCATAACATCATAAAAAGAGGTAGAATGAAATTTCATGCTCTTATGAAAAACTGTAAAGAGTACTTCGCATGCTAGAATTTCCATTTCATTTCTAGTTCACCGCCTATCGCGCCCTTTTCATCACGAACCGCTTTAACACTTACATCATCAGACAAAGCATACTCAACTTCAAGCTGTGTCTCTTGAGAAAGATTGACATTGTTTTGCGCTTTTGCACGAAGCCGATCGGTAAGATCAACCTCTATGGTACCTTCAAGAACTTGTTGATCATTAAGTGTCGGCACTATACGAACCTTACTTAATGTCGTTAAGATGCCTTTAAAAAATTTCTGAGCATCGGACAGTCGATCAGGAGTTCCAAAAAGAATGCTTTTTATGTGCATCATAATCATATGAGACATCGCAAGATAAAAGGAAGCATCTTCAGATCCTGTTAAGAGCAAAGTCATAATTGCTGCTTCTGGTAAATGAGGTGAAGAAACGAAAGTGATTTTTGGATCTAAAGGAGATCCAGATACGTACATATTTACCGCATATTTTTTTATCTTATTTTTCGCAATCAACTCAATTGAGGGCCCTTCAGACATATGAGGCGCTAACAGTAGTTTTCCTTTGGTTATATAAAGAGGCTTATAAGGAAAGAAAATCGCGCCCTGTAGCAGTTCTACAGAGCCAGCTATCTGTGGTGCTGTACACTTTCCTTTTAAAGTTCCTTCGACGCGCGCTTGTGTTTCAAAAAATGATGTTTTTATCTCAACAGGACTTCGTGTGGTAAGATGCAGATCAAGATTAACCGACTGCAGCGCTACAGGCAGTGACAACCCGTCAGTAGCTCCTTGTAGTTGAGGAGAGAGTAAATTTCCACGTACAGTACCTTTATCGATTCCTACACTTCCTTGGCAATACCAAGCCCTATCACTATATATCGCCGTTACAGCTCCAAACAAAAACCCAAAAATATCTTTATCCCAACTTACAAACAGAGAATGAGCTGTGCAAGGAACATGAGCAAAAGCAATATCGCCTTCCGGAGTAAGGTTAACTGTTATAGCGGGAGAACTGACTATTCCTTTATTAAGCTCCACGTCAAGATTAGCTATATCAAAAGTTCTTCGCTCTCGGTCATACTCAATAACTGCTCGTCCTTTTTTAACAAAATTATGAGTAAAGGGCACTTTTATATGAGCATCTTCTAACGAAACTCCTACCACCGGCTTTGAGTCGACTAATGAGGGCTGAATTATAACCCGAGCTTGTCCCTGCAGTTCATGGCCTGTATAGAACTGTATAGCATCTTTAAGCCACTCAAAATTAAGCTCACCCTTCAAAGCAGATCCCTCACTCGAAAGATCCACAATTTTTTGTCCCGATTTAGAATACTGAAAAGCTGTACAGGAAAATGATTTTAAATCTGCTGTGGCAGAAAAATTCCCCTCATTAGATATCCCATTACAAGAAAGCGTATGAAAATCGCTGTGTGCTACACCGGTACATTCCACATTTTTATATCCAGCCCCCTCACCAGAAACTGAGTACTCTGCCTGCGCCCCTTCGTTACTACATCTAAGCTTACACGATGCTTTATGAACAGTTATACCAGAAGCTACTTCGCAGGAAGAACCTAATGAAACATCTCCAGTACCCTCATTTTTCAGTCTATCATAGGCCCATGTTCCTTGAACATCTGTATTCTTGAAAGGTCGCATAGATAAAGAGCCCTGAGCTGTATGCTGATTACCCGAAAGATTTACCAAAAGGTGTGAAACAGAAATACCGGTATGCACAAAATCGGTAACCTTGACCGTTCCTTGATAAGAAAAGTCATTCACCTGTTTTAAAGAAACTTGGCCTGTATACTCTATATCTCCTTCAACATTTTCCATCCAAGAAGGCACAGAAAAAAACTCTGGAAGCTCTTTAAAAGATGCTAGTATTTCAACAGATCCCTTTAAAGCACGGTCTTCAATATGCATATTTGTTGCTCTTAAAAACGCCTCACGAGATTCGGGATACCATTGAAAAGAAGACTTTCCATTAGTATGGCAATACGAAATAAAGCACCTTTTTCGTTTATTTTTATGCGTGAAAAAATCAGCCGAAAAGGCTGCTTGTGCTTCTAAATTTTGAGATACCGCTAAAGGAATCTCAATCATCATATGACCTGTCAAAGACTGAGCGCAGAGAGAGGTGGCATGACGCTGTAGAGTATCTTGTAAAGCACGCACAGGATCGATCGATTTTTCCTCATTACGGGTTATAGTTCCATCCGAACAGGAAATATGGTTAATGACAGCATTTTGATACACCTCTGTTGTACTTGAACAAAAAAGTTTACACATACCAGTCGGTGCCGTAACTTCTATGACTGCATCTTTGGTTGTGCAGTGTGTCAAATTTAAAGGGAGAATAGAAGGGGTGGTAAGAAGATCGTAAAAGGGTTTTACTATCGAAAAGAGAGAATGCTCATAACGAGTAGCTATCTGAGGCTTAGAAAAAGCAAGCGTCATTCCGATACCAGTACCTTTAAACAATGAAAGCCATGAAAAATCTATAGAAGTCTCTGGACAGAAAAATGACCAGCCTTCATGTGATGATGAAACAGACAGAGATCGAATCTTCATTTTTCCACGTAAGAGATCGAATGATTCGATTTTAAGCGAAAAAGTTTCCCCGACGCTTTTAGAACATGCACGGCACACAATATGCTCTACTCTCTCTTTAAGCCATGTATCATTCTGCAAAGAAGCGAGCATGCACATTACACTTATAGAAAAAGCGCCGATTATTTTAAAAATAAGTGTTATCACTTTTATCATGGCTTCTCACACAAGTAAGACAACAATATCATTCGCTCATAGTCTATAGAAAGGAGTCATCATCTGCAAAGGCATTACTATTTCAAACTTTTACTTATCTTTATACTTTTTTAATTCGTTTATCACCGATACATTTTTTTATCAAAACCCTATACTCTCGAAATTACACAGCTTTACCCCTCAACACTGTTTATCCTTGCAGGGTACTTAGTGCATTATTAAGTATAGCTACCTTTTTTATAAAGGCTTATTGGGATTAGAACAGTATTGTAAAAACTCTATTTCTGAATGGCACGTAGTCTTTTTCCTTAAAACTATATTGCATACTACGCACTTTTATACTACTTGTTTTATTTAAAATTGCTAGTTCAAGGTATCATGTAGCTCTTTAAAATTTTTGTTTTTATGATACAAGTTTCCAGCCATTATCATATCGGTAACAACGAATAACTGTTCCATACGATATGTCACATGTTAAGGCATACGTGCATGTTTTTGCTTTATCGGTTAAGTACACTGCACCTGAAGAGATTTTTCCTAATGAATCTGAAAGAGTATCAGTGGGATAAAAAACAATTTTTTTCTCCTCCCACGTAATCGCTTGCTTAAGAGCATGCTTGGGATTTGAAGGCGGGCCACAGACGCCCTCTTGTGTTCCAAACATCACATCGGGATGCAAAACATGCTCACAATCAGCTTTATAGCTTCTTCGTTCAGGGAAAAAGGTCAGCGTAAAGGATTTTTTTTCGATTAAAGCTTTTCTTTTTAAATAGAGCATAACAGCCGAAAGTCTTCGTAATTCGCGATATACTTCCGGCTGTTTACTAATAAAAACGAGAGGGACCGAGATCAGAATGAGCAACTGAACTAATGCGAGTGTGCATACTAGTTCATTGAGCGTGAATCCATCATTAGCCTTGAATCCCTTCATGAGATGCGGCCACCGCAAGAACTTCTTCAATAGTAGTCTGCCCTTTTTTAATTTTGCGTAACCCATCTTCTACCAATAAAGTCATTCCATCTTTTACAGCTTGCTCTTGAATAAGCGCCGTATCAGCACGCTCAAGCGTTAAGCGAGCAACCGCATGAGTCATAACCATTATTTCAAAAATAGCTAATCGTCCACGATACCCCGTATGGAGACATTCATCACACCCAACAGGTTCATAAAATACGAGATTCTCAATTTCCGCTGGATCTATTGGTAAACGCTTTAATGCTACAGACGTAGGCTTATAAGCACGTTTACAGTTATCACACAATCTTCGAACCAGTCGTTGAGCAACTACTACCACAATTGTTGATGCGATCAAAAAAGGCTCAATTCCCATATCGATAAGCCGGGTAATCGTTGCAGATGCACTATTAGTATGCAGAGTACTTAATACCAAATGGCCAGTTAATGCCGCCTGAATAGCAATTTGAGCAGTTTCTTGATCTCGAAGTTCCCCAATCATCACAATATCGGGATCTTGCCGCAAAATAGAGCGCAAGGCAGCAGCGAAGGTAAGTCCTATACTTTCCTTGACCTGGACCTGTCCTATCCCTTGCATCTGATATTCCACCGGATCTTCAACCGTGACAATATTAACTTCAGGTGAATTGAGCGTGCTTAAAATAGAATATAAAGTAGACGTTTTACCAGATCCTGTTGGTCCTGTAATAAGCATAATTCCGTTGGGCTGCACAATGCTCTGCTCAATAATCGAATAATCTCGCTCACTAAAACCAAGTTTTTGAAGTGCGCCGAAAGTCTTAGATTTATCAAGAAGACGCATTACCACACGCTCTCCAAAAGAAACAGGTAGTACCGAGACACGAATATCGATAGGCTTATCAGCAATTTTTATCTGTATACGACCATCTTGAGGTATACGTTTTTCAGCAATATTCATGTTGGCCATAATTTTTATTCGAGAAAGCAAGGCAGCTTGTGCTCTTTTAGGAGGCAAAAAAGCGGTATACATCACACCGTCAATTCTATAGCGAACCCGTAGTTCCTTTTCAAACGGCTCTATATGAATATCGGAAGACCCTCGCTTTACCGCTTGATACAGAATGTGATTCACCAACTTAATAATAGGTGCTTCACTTGCCATTCCTAAGATATCTTCTTCCTGAATCGTCCCGAAATCAACATTCTCCATCTCCTTCTCTTCCTCGAGCTCCTCAATCATCTGCTTAGTACCTTCTAAAGGATAGTAGCGATTAATTGCGTCGATTATATGAGAACGAGTGGAAACGAGATAGCGTTTCTCTCCACCTAATAAAAGAATGAGATCATCAAGGGGTTGAAAATCATAAGGATTACTCGTAACTATAGCTATCTGATCTTGATACCGTATAGGAACAATAACATGTTCCCTTAAAAATTTAAGGGGTACTTTTGAAAGAAGTTCAGGATCGGCCATTTTTTCTGTTATAGTTTCTATAAAAGTTACGGAAAACTGTTCAGAATAAGCACGTGCAAAATCCTCATCCTTAATAAGTCCGTGCTCTAGAAGATAGTCCTCAAGACTTTGATGAGCTTCCCCGCTTGCTGACTTAAAGGCCTCTATATCTTGTTGCGTATATGAAGTATGCTCGAGAAGAATCTGAGCAAATGTTTTTTTTACCATGCAATTCCTCTATTTCTTTATAGTATAACAAAAAACAGCAGCTATGAAAATTGCACTTCTCTGTCTATAAAAACTTACGGACGTTAAGCGTTTTTATTTTCACAAAAAAAAGCACCTTTAGAATAACTCTTACTACCGAATAAAATCATTTAAACGATATAAAAAATAATTTCTTATATCATGCTTATGTGGCACTATTTTTTGGTTTCTTGTTTTGAAATAATGCAATTTTTGGACAGCGCAAATTTTATAAAGTTAAAATTGTTATTCTCACCCTTAGCTTCCTTTTACTCTTACCTTCTACCTACAACCATTTTTAACTACTAGAGTTTTAAAAGAAATCTGTGCTAATCACTTGATTTACTGATGGTTGGTGATAGAATGAGAGTTGTTTTAGATAGTGCTTATATAAAAAAATAAAAAAACAGCTGTAAAAAAGGACTTTTTCGAATAAAAACTCAAATGTAAATAACAATATAAAGGAATGGTCTACTTATGATATCTCTAAAAAAACAACTTTTATTTAGGTTATTCGCGATTTTACTTAGTGGTGTTTCAGCGCATTCACTAGAAGCAATGCATATAAGAACACAACACAGTCGCCCACTCGCAATAAACAGCAATCTTTCGAAACTAAAACAATTAACAGAAGAAGAATTTGCTGCAAAACTGTTACAACCACTTAAAGACAATCAAAGTGATGCGGCAATAAAACTTATACTGAACTATAAAAAAGTTAAAAGCTCAGAGGCTTTAAGCGAAATATTAAACAATATATGCGTGGACAGGTTGCTTTTAGATGATTTGCTGGATGATGTGTATAAGGAAAACAAAACACCACTAATTATCTCTAGAAAAGAAATTAGCAATTACAGTAATCTTTTACATTATGCTATTCAAGTTGACGATCTTAAGTTGTTTACTTTGTTTTTAGATTGTGGCCTAGATTATCTTCAAAAAAACCCTCAAGACATCACTCCCCTAGACTTAATAAAAACTAATTCACTTTTCAACGATCAGTTTATGCTTTTCAAAGAAAATTCATTTAAAAGAGAGCTAACCAATAAACTCTTTGCAGATGAAATCGATGAAAGTTATATTATGGAACTTGTAACCAATTACAAAAAATTCGTTTGGAAAGATGACATAGGAGTAATTTTAGACAACTTGCACCTATTAAAAAAACTTAGCTGGGAACAAAACCAAAAGATTAAAACCACATTGCAAGAAAGCTTTGCAGATGAAAGAAAGCTTGCTGATAGTGCTCTCCATATAGTTATAAAAAGAAAAAATGCAGTATTAATTGGTTTTTTTATCCAAGAGCGTTGCGCTACTAATATACCCAATGCTGAAGGTCAAACAGTAGGTGCATTATTTCAAAAGTTGGACTCAATTTATAATACTGAATCAAATTTTCGCACCCCTGAAGAGGTAACTTTGCTTGAAGAAAACCAGTCCTTTTATTCGGTTTGGGATAAATTAATCAACCGCCTCAGTAAAAAGCTGGTAAAAAACCCTGGAATAAACGATAGTCCTTGTACAAGTAAAATAAAAATTGCAGGAACCATAGCGGCAATTACAGAGCTCGAGATGAAAAACGAGGAAAGAGAAGCGGCAAAAGAAGATGAAAAGAGCAACAGAATAAAAAAGAACTTAATGGATCAATTTACTCAATCAACTTCAAAAAAAGAAAAGACAAATACTAGAGCTCAGGAACTTCAAGATAAAAAAATGAAACAAGAAGCTGAAGCAGCTAGATTACAATTTGAAAAACAAAATAAGATTGCTGAAGAAGAAAAGCAAAAACTAGAACGAGAAAAACAAGTACGAGAAGCACACATAAAAAAAGAACAAGAACAACGAGAAAAAGAAGAAAAAGATCAAGAAGAGAAACGTCAAAAGAAACAACAAGAATTAGACGAAGAGACAGCGCGAAAAAAAGCGAACTGGGAACGTGCGCAAGAAAATATACTGGAGGCTAATAAGCGACATCAAGAGCAAGGAAACGTGCAATTAGAGAATCAATTATTAGCTACAAAACGTGAACTTGAAAAACTTGAACAACAAAAGCTTAAAGCGGAAAGAGTTAAACAAGAAAAAGCTCGTCAAGAACAGCTGGAAGAAGAAAGACTAGAAGAAGAAAAACAAAAAAGACTTGCTAATGAACAAGCTGCTTTAAAAAGAATAGAGCAGGAAGAACAAGAAAGAGTTGCTAAAGAAACTGCTGACCGTATCGAACGTGAAAAAGCTCAAGCTGAAGCACTCAGAATTGAACAAGAAAAAATTGAACAAGAAAGAGTTGCTAAAGAAACTGCTGACCGCATCGAACGTGAAAAAGCTCAAGCTGAAACACTCAGAATTGAAC
>JACDFK010000077.1 GCA_013815795.1 Candidatus Babelota bacterium
GGATTTGGGCTTTTAAGAAAGCCGATATCCTTACTCTTTAAAGGGATACAGTGCTTTGAAAGTAAAGCAGGAGTTGCTGATAAGAGCAATCCTACTATGAGAAAACGAGTAGAAATTGACATAAAAGTCCTTTCATTTGTATGTTGTTGCCTAAGAACCCAATAACCCTCTGTTTTTTGAATTCTTTATATATTTAGCATAATAAAATGAATAATAATAAAACAAGAGTAAGCCGTTCACCAATTATTCTAAATGTATTTATGGGATTACATCCTGATTAAGGATTTTAAAATGAAGCTCTATCTCAACCGTTTTTATAGGTTTCATTGGTTAGTGAATGTAATCATTTCCCCCTCCTCTTACTGTCTTGTACATCATAGAGGTATATGCTTACACTGCAAATAAAGCTTATTAATATGTATCTTTTCACCAGGATATTATCTTATGAGACCTGGTTGGAGAAATTCTTCTAAAGTTATACTAAGGAGGAAATCAAAATTTATTTTCCTGACTAGAGTACCCTACTTGCTCACCTTACAGACGAGCCTCCAGAAGTGATAAAAAAAATAATCGAGACGTTGTATAACTGATAGCGATTTTCTGCGGTCTCAACCGCAGCATTGGTTATAATAAACCCATTTTATCATTTCTTGAAAGTGCTACTCATCCAAGAACACAGTTTTAAAAGAAGAAGGACTCAGTTAGTATGAGCCCTTCTTCTTTTAAAACCTCTATTTTTCTAGAGCAATCTCTAGAGCTTATTTACCAGGAACAATTGTGCTAAAGAATGGTGTCACTCTTCTATTATTGTTCACATTTAAGCACCCTTCAAGGTCGCAGCCTCCCGCAATGGTAGGATCGCCAATTACCTGTTGAGAAGGAGTGAAAGGTCCATTATGCGACTGTCCATAGAGTGCATAGAAACACTTCTTTCCTGCTATTAAGCCTTCTTGGTCAGAGTTAGTAATAATACCTTGTCCGCCTTGCCCTTGAGGATTCAATCCTGCTGTAGGCACACCATTTTCTATAATGTATGGCTGGGTAGAAAGACCGACCTCTTTTTCAAAGGTTAATCCTGCTTGTGGAAGACTTCCTGTCCCTAGTGGAACTTCTTTATAAAGCGCAAACCATGAGTTGGTTAAGGTAGACGTCGATCCATCGACTTCTACACAAGGCGCTGGGCTATTGCGGAAATCATGATAAAGTATTCCAACCTGCCCTTTTTCATTCACAGCTAACGTAGGTGTAAATGCTTGAGGATTTGGAGCATTACTTGGGGTTCTACTCGCTTTTACAGGCACTGACCAGGTGTGTCCTCCATCGCGTGATGTCGAAAGAGCTATTTGATTAAGCTGATTGCCAGGAAAATTGAAACGACTATCTTCCCATGCAACATATAAATTACCATTAATAGGATTAACTGCAGTTACTGGACTGCCAAATCCTCCCGTACGAATATTTATTCCCAGGCCTGCCGTAATTACATTGTCTGCACCAATCGTGTAGCCGCAGGTGAAAATAGGATTTGACGCAGTAGTAACAGGACTGCTAAGATTAACTATTTGCGTTGCTTCTGTGCTCCAAGTTAGGCCATTATCAGTAGAACGGACAAGTGCAAAATCAGATATACCAGCCGCGGAAGGAAAAGCGGCATTCACATACTCTTCATTAGTTACACCAGGTGCTGGATAGCCACGTGATATTATAGCGACCAGATCACCCTGGGGTATTCTTTGAATTTCACCAAGAGTGGCATTAGCAACCAGTAATGCCTGAGGTCCATTACTTAGGCCCGGTATTGTCATATCCAAAGCAGGATCATAAAGTATACGATGAGCTTCCCATGATTTTCCACCGTCAGTTGTTCGGCTATACTCCCCAAAGCCGCGGGTACTATTAAGATCAGGAACAGTAGTCCATGCCGCATACGCATTTTTTGGTATATCAGTATCGGCAGTTAGTGCAGTATTAAAAAAAGCTGCTCCTACTAGCGGCTCTTGAACTGTCCCTGCGCTTGCGTTGAGCGGATGAGGAATAGACCAATTTTTACCGTTGTCTTCAGAAACGCTCACCACAACTTGATATTGATTTAACGTATTAGGATCATTCTTAACATTAAATGGCTCAGCGAGTAAATATACCCTTTTACCATCAACAGAATAGCTTATTGATGGATTGGTTGTACGGGCACTAATACCTTCATTGCAAATCTGAAAGGGAAAAGTGCTGAGGCACCAAGTGTTACCCCGGTTATTTGTACGAGCTGTAGCAATATCGAGTGCTCCTCCACCCCGACTAAAACGATCTTGCTGCCACACTGCAACCATCTGCTTTTCATCAACAGGGTTGACTGCAAGCGTGGGACTTACTGCAGAGTTGTAAAATACAGTGGTATTAAATCCAGGAAATGTTTCCTTTAGTAAGCATTCTCGGGAAATAGGATTTGGGCTTTTAAGAAAGCCGATATCCTTACTCTTTAAAGGAGTACAGTGCTTTGAAAGTAAAGCAGGAGTTGCAGAGAAGAGCAATCCTACCATAAGGAAACGAGTAGAAAATGACATAAGTAGTCCTCTCATTTAAGTGTTGTTACCTAAGAATCAAATGTTTTTGAATTCTTCATATAGGTAGCATAATAAAATGAATAATCATAAAACAAGAGTAAGCCGTTCACTAATTAAGCTAAATGTATTATTAAAAAAGCTTATGAAAAATATTCAAGGGAAAGTCTATGGAGACAAAGGATACTTTAATAACAATGAGTTATTTCAAAAGCTCTATTTCCAAGGGATTCATCTGATTAGTAAAATCCGAAGAAATATGAGAAACTCACTCATGGATAAGTCTGATAAATTGGTTTTACGAAAGAGTGGCAGAATAGAATCTGTGTTGAGTCTCTATTGAAAAATACCTGCAACATAGAGCATTCTAGATATCGGAATCCGATAACTCTTTTGAATAATGTTTGTGCAGGTTTAATTGCATACGCTTTCCGTGAAAATAAACCCTCTATTAAACGAATTAATTTTATCCTTCCTTTTAAAAGAAATTATTACTTCACTTAGCGATAAACCCAGTGTAATCACTCTTTCAATCGGTATTACAACACGATCAGAAAAGGTATACAAAGAAAGAGCAGCTTCTTTAATTGTATAGCTACGTTTAGCAAAGAGGAGACTAAAAGTAGATTTGAACTGTAGCAAAGGAGCTTTTACTGATGTTTTTAATTTCAGCGATTTAAAAGCATTATACACTGCCTTTATACTATTACACACCAAAGGATTTACTTCAGAAGCAATCCACTTCATCAAATCTTTAGAATAACTATTACTACATAAAGAGTTCCACGCAAATTCTTGTTTTCCAGACATTCCCCTATTCCATTGCTTAAGAAAAATAGAAGTATCCTATGAGACCCTGATGGAAGAGTCTCTCACAAAAAAGAAATCCAACTAATTGAGGAACACCCAGCTCTTGAATTCAAAGCACTTAAATCATTACAAAATGATATTGCAAATAAGATGGCCCCATTAAAATCTCTGCTTATTTGCCTTTCCTTAGTCTTAAATGGAACATTTATTGGATAGAACAGCGAGAAGAATCTTCCTTTGGACAGATTTTTACAGAATATCTTTGCACGAGATAATCTTTAAATTCTTTTGGTATGCTCTCTAAAAGAGTATGTTCAAAGCTTTCTTCTATAATGTTACAAAGCTTATGGTCCCTATCTGCTTTTAGCATCTTTAGTATCAACCATGCCTGCAAAGGCTTTATTTCAACAGCAATCCAATTCATCAAATCTTTAGAATAACCATTAGTCCACAAAGAGGTCCACGCGAATCTTTGATTTCCAGGCATTTCCATTCCTTGTTTAAGAAGAATAGAGGTATCATCTGAACTCAATGTTATTGAGAATAAATTGGTAACTGGAGCTCCCAGTCGTTGACATAGTTGAACTTGCTTTTCTACTCCTTTAATTATTAAATCTTCTGCCCAAGTAAAAGATTGTACTAGCTCCTTCTGGTGCCTTCCTGTGGCCACATCCCATAAATATCCTCTGTGACTAAGAAAACCGCCTTCAGGATTATATCCAGTAAGAAGAGTTTTTCCATCAGAACTAAATACTGCTGACAAGATAGGACCTTCATGCTTCAAGGTTCTGAGCTGATTACCAGATTGTATATTGTACCATCGCTTGATCCAGTAACGATAGCTTGCCCATCAGAACTAAATACTGCCGAAACCACAGAATCTATATGCCCTTGAAATACACAGAGTTGAATACCGGAGGAGGCATCCCAAAGCCGGGCGGTATGGTCATCAGACCCGGTAAGAAGCATAGTGCCATCAGAGCTCATGCATACTGAAATGATTTTACCTGTATGGCCTTTGAATATGACTACCTTCTCAGCTGCTATAGTGCTATTAAAGCAAACTGTATTATCGCTATCAGATACAGTAAGAATCATGCTACGATCAGCATTCATTATCAACTTTTCTGAAGGAAGCCTTTCTAGCTCTTTTGGTTGTTCACCCATTTCCCTATTGCAGAGATAAGTTTTATTAAGAAGTGTTTTAGCGAGAAAAATAGCTCTATCATTAGAAGTAAAAATTACTTCTTTGATCAGATTGATTCCTTGAAAAGTGCTTATGCAGTTTCCTGATAAGTCCCACAGGCAAGCAACTCCATTAAATTCATCATATGATACCGTAAGCACTGCTTCCCCATTAGGACTAAATGCTACTGAAAGAATAGGACGATCTTGATGCCCTTTAAATTCTTGCAATTGCTTTCCGGTAAAAGCATCCCAAAGATATGCTGCTCCATTAGTTGATCCAGTAAGAACAGTTTTATCATCAGCGCTAAATTCTGCTGAACAAAAATCTACAGAACAAGGCTCTTCAAACTCACAGAGGCGATTTCCTGATGCTATATCCCATAGGCCGATTTTGCTAGGTTCTCCTAAAAGCAATACAGCTTTGCTATCAAAGCTAAATTGAATTAAGGAAAGAGGATGAGCATAATTAATACTTTTTATTTGATCACCAGATGCCATATCGCAAAAAACTACTTCTCTCTCTTTATCTTTCCCCCCTTTTTCTAATACTGTCAAAATGATTTTTTCATCAGGACTCTGCTTTATAGAACCAGTAAAAATTCTAGTTAATTGTAAAGTGACCAAAGAATTGATCTGATTTCCAATAAATAAAAGAGCAATATAGTGTTGAAGCTCACGAGGAAGAGCCAGAATATTCATGAGCATACATATTTTTTCTACTGAATACTGAGTAGATTGAATCCGACCTACTTCTTTTAAAGACGGTTTATCTGGTATCGATTTATAAAAAACAAAATCATTTCCTTGCTTAACAACCGATTTAGACTGTTCCATACAGCTCACATAAAAAGGAATAAGAAGAAAAAATACAAACCGCTGCCTTATACTATTCATTGTTATTTCTCTATAGCGAAATAATTATTTTATATCTAATAAACATAGAACACTCATACGATGCCCGCTTTTAAAGATACCCAATTTATATCCTTAAGTAAAAAAACTCTATTTTCCTATTCAAAAAAACAATTTAAATAGCATTGCCCGAACAGTATTACCATTCTTGCCCTACCACGTAAAACAAAAAATCTTACCTATCCTTAATCAGACATACTATTAAAGAAGGAAAGGAGACTACTCATGGTAAGCAGTTTCAAAATCAATACGTCCCTTCTAACTAGCTCTATCCTACCTCCTAGTAAACAGTATCAGTGGATCATGCGGGAAAACGATGATATAGCAACTGCATGGCTCATACAAAAAATCGCAGAAGCCGGTTTTCAGCAACTAACTCTTTTACGATGAACTCACAAGCATTTGAATACACTACTATCTTGAAACAAATGCTTATTTCAGTACAAAAGTACTTGAGGAAATTCTATACTATTTTTATCACGAAGCAGATCACCTCGACCAAGACGGTGAAGCTTAAAAAACAACACCTACAATAAAAACATTCTAACTTTTTAAGAAATCAACATCTAAAAGAGTAGCGGTGCAGGAAACGTTAGGTACAGGAGTTCCGCAAAACTATTGAAAAATCTGCACCATCTTGACTTTTGAAAAGAATTGGGCTCTACTATTAGTGCATTAAACCGAATAGTAGAGCCCAATGATCGGTACCGAACGAAAATTATATTACCCAATGATGTTAATCTTGTCAATGCCTCGGGAAAAAACTGCAGAAGCACTCGCTAAAACAGTTAACAAAAGTGGAGATACTGTTTTACGTATTCTAAAAGATGAGTGTATTGATGCGAATGAACTTATCTGTAAGGCACAACAGTATTTTGGTGATAACAAAGTAGATATAATCATAGATGATACAATAATTAACGTGAGTTCGATCTAAGGAATCTACAAAAAAAGTCCATTGTGCTAATCTTTTTTAAAGTATCAAATCAAAAAAAGGGTTACACAATGGACTTAACTACAAGTTTCTATTATCTAGATGAATTTTGCAAGTCGTTCGAAAAATGCCTGGGGAAGCGTATTTTAAGCTCTGGAAACCACAAAAGAATGAGAGCCATGAGTTTATCATTAAGTGAAGTTATGACAATAATGGTGCATTACCATTAGGCTTAGCTGATTGCCAATCGCGTAAAAAAACTTTGCAAGAAAAACATATATACAATGTATTTCTTGCTTATATGATCCTTCAATTTGAACGAAAAAAGAATAAGTTCAAAAACCCAGAAAGAGCTCTTTATCACA
>JACDFK010000078.1 GCA_013815795.1 Candidatus Babelota bacterium
TCTAAAAAAACTAAAGAGCTTCCTCGAAGTACCTTTAAACCTACTTCTAGTGTCCATTATGATAAAAGAACGTATAGCTTTAAAGAGGGAGCTCTTTCTTTGTATACGCTTTCTGGCCGTATTGTGCTGCCTATGGCTCTAGGAAAGCCTCAAAAAGAATACTTACGTATAGGCAATCCTAAGGAAGCTCAACTGGTCTATAGAAATAAAAAATGGTTCTTTAATCTTGTTTTTGATATACCCGATGTACCACGTAGTGCGCCCTCGGGGAAAATATTAGGAGTAGATCTTGGCGAGAACGTAGTAGCAGCTACCTCTTCAGGAAAGCTCTATGGAGGGAGACAGTTAAGACATAAGCGAGATTGTGCAGTGGCACAGCGTAGGCGTTTACAACGCAAAGGTACCAAGAGCTCACAGCGAAAGCTCAAGGCAATCTCAGACAAAGAAGCGCGTCACATCAAGCACACCAATCACTCAATTAGCAAAGCAATCGTACAAGAAGCAGTTGAGAGCGAATGCTTTATTATAGCACTAGAAAATCTGACCAACATTCGTGACCGCATTAAAGCTACTAAGCGCGTAAGATTTCGCTTACATGGCTGGGCTTGGGCGCAATTGCAGAGATTTATTGTGTATAAAGCTCACGCAGCAGGACTGACGGTTGTGTTTGTTAATCCTGCTTATACCAGCACAACATGTGCAGAGTGTAAACAGCGGGGAATACGAGTTAAACATCGCTTTGTATGTAAAATATGTGGAATCCAACGACACAGTGACTTGAACGCAAGTCTAAATATCAGTAGGATTGCAGCATCTGCCGATGCTGCAACGGGTGCAGTAAATCACCCGCATATGGAAGCTGCCTTAGCGTAGCTGACTATAAGCCGCCCCCTTTAGTGGATGGTAGTTTACATCATTTTGATACTCTTTTACGATCTCTACGCTACTATTTTGATAGTTGGGCATGACCTGCGACATAATAAGCTTAAGACCCTTTTTATGTAAAAAATTCCTAAAAACATCGGTAAGGAAAGAGATGCCCATGAGAATAGTAGTAGCTACCTTATCAACCCCTAACTTTCGAATAAGTGCGGCTGATGGTCCGACTGTAGAAAAAAAAGTATAACATCTGGATTGAAATTGAGTATTTTCTTTGCAGGCTCATCGATATTTGGATTGTTTCTTAAATAAGGTGCTTCTACCCAGCTAGATATTCCATATTTTTTTAGTGCTTCTCGCGCTGCAAGTAAGGGGCCCATTCCATACGAGTCGTCCTGGTAAAAAATAGCAAACTTCCGTCCTTGAAGAGCAGTATACGCATACGTAATTAAGGCTTGCGCTTCTTTTGCATAGGAAGGGCGTAAGTTAACGACATGGCTTAGTGTAGGTTTTCTAAAGATGAGAGCTCCCGTATAAGGAAATATAATTGCTATTTTCTTTTCTACAGCTAAAGGAAGATATGCTTCAGTAGTTGGTGTCCCTAAAGGGCACACAATAGTTGAGGTATGGTACTGAGAGATAAATGTTTCCACGTTTTGTTTTGCGAGTCGCGGTGTATAATTATCATCTAAAAAGATTATTTTTAAGGGATGCCCTTTGATACCACCTTGTAAATTCTCTTTATTGATGCGTAATTCTATACCTTCACGTAATCTTTTGCCTAAAGGAGCTGATGTTTTAGAAAGATCGAGTGTGCATCCAAAGGTGAACGGCTGTTTAAAGTTCAAGAGCGATCCTTTATTCTTTTCTCCTCCCGTTACAAGGGCGTAGGAGATAGCTTCGAAAGGCTTATCTGTTCGAATATCCCGTTTAAAAAGCGTGAGTGTCCAGTCATTGAATTTCTCAGTTGGCGTAATCTCTATAAATGCGTCATTAAAGAAGTTATAGATGTTCTGTGTATAACGATGGGTGATGAAAAAACTGACCACGCAGATATTCCTTTTTCTCCCGAGAGAAACTGTAAGCCTTGTGTTTCTTGGTATGTTATTGAGCGGTCGACGCCCGTAATAAGAGCGTTTAGGGGAATGTGAGGAGTTGGTTCGTTCTCTTTTTGATTAACACGTACTGTTTGAGGATGAGTGGCGAAAGGAATCTCCTTTTTAGTTTCTGCGGGAGCGTACGTTCGATTAAAAGAGGAAATTTGTAGAACTGCATTATCGGCTCCTTTTATAAAAACGGCCGATGGTAATGTTTTAAAAAAATTAGTGAACGCTTCCAGGGGTGTATTGGGGGATTTTATGCGAAGTTCTTGCCCAAAACTTTGATCTTTCCAGTAGTTCTTATCTTCATGTTTACCTTTGATGTAAAATACTTGAGAAGGGTTTTTATCCATAAGGTTGAGAATGAGAGTGACCGTTTCGGAGCTAAAGGGCGACTGATCTAACGCGTTTCCATTGAAAATAAGGTAATAGTGAGGCTGTGCAAGTACTAGTTCATTAGTAATAATAGAATGGCCTTTAAGATAGACCAGATCACGGACTAATGAGTGAAAAGCTCCATGAATATCACCAAAAACATACAACCGACTAGCGGGGACTATTTTGAGGGTAACTGCATGGGGTTCTTGAGTTGTTGTAGCGGTTTTTCTTTCTAAAGCCTGTGTGAGGGCGGAGGAAAGATCCTCGTTGGACCAAAGGGGTCTCTTTTTGAGGTTAATCTTTTCAAGGAAATGAAAAAGATATTTTTTAATGTCTCGAGGATAGTGATGTTGATAGAAGGTATTAAAGGTGGGATTTATTACACTCTTATTATCAGGTTCAACCTGTTCATTGAGCGATTGAGCATACGAAACTGCTTGATCAAGTGTTTTAAAACAGAAAAGCGTGGTGTGAGTGGTTACGAAAAAGCAAAAAAGTAGGGAAGAGAACTTCATCGTAAGCCCCTTATGTGTGTAAAAGAAGATAACAAAAGAGGATCACCGCTGCCTGAATAATAACAAATATCGATCCTTTTAAAAGAACAACTGAACTGTCATTTTCTCCTCTATTAACAGCGAATACGTTTATAGCAATTTACTTATGAATAGAGATTAAATGAAAAGCCTGCTCTGCTGCCTCATAGAGATTTCGATTGCAGCTTGGAAGCGCTTTTCTAATATGATGTTTTATTCGAGCCCATTGGTGTTCTATAGGGTTAAAATCAGGTGAATAAGCGGGCAAATAAAGCAGATCGCATCCAGCGCTTTCAATGAGAGCCTTAATTTTTCCGTTCTTATGAAAGCTCGCATTATCCATAATAATAGTTTGGCCTGGTTTAACCATTGGAAGCAGAACTCAAGTAAATAGGTTTCAAAGACTTCTCGATTACAGCTTCCCTCAAAGACAAACGGTGCTTTAAGAGTATTTTCATGTAAAGCACTTATAATTGAAAGTCTTTTCTGCCTTTTTCCTGGTTTCAAAGCATATATTCGTGGCCCTTTTTTACTCCATGCATAAGGATATTCTTCATTGTCATCGATACCTGATTCGTCTAAGTAGATCAGGCTATCGATAGGTTTTGTTTTTATTGTTTCCATATATATGATACGTTTTTTTTCATTCCGCTCGAGATAACCGTAGCTTTTTTTTTTCGAGTAAATCCTGTTCTTTTAAGCCACTTACAGAATACTCTTACGCTTATAGAGCCCCACTTTTCTGCCATTGCAGTCGCTGTCATTCCGTGGTGATCTTTAACAAACTGCTCAAATTTTTCTAAATCAGGAATTTTATTGCCATATCCCTTGCGCCAATCTTTTTTGGGAGCCAAACTTCCTTCGTTTTGTTTTTGTCTGACCCATCGGAAAAGGGTTGATCGTGCAATATTTAGTAATTTTGCAACTTTCTCTATTTTTTTGCCATCCTCAATTAGAGCCACTGCACGTTTTCTTAGATCTTCACTGTACGCTATAGCCATAGCAATTCCTCCTTGGTAGGACTATAGTTTACCATAGAACAATCTTAATTCATAGATCATTTGCTATACCAGAAATATTATAAAAATTGCTGTTAAAAAAATGTTAAAAAGATGATCAGTAAAGGTAAAATATCCTACATCCGGAACGATTCTTTCGATGACAAACCGATAGGCAATAAGACCGGTTAGTGCTCCGGTGGATAAGGTTAATATTGAGCGACCCAAGGTTTTAGGATCGATAGAAAAGGTTATGAGCGATATAAAAAAGAGGATAGCCATAGGAAGTATAATGATAAAGGTTTTTCGAATACCCATTCTTTTTATATCAAGAGAAAAGACAACGCCGGGAAATGAAATAGTTTTTTGGGGGTCATTTTTGTCTAGCGTTGATACGAAGTAGCCAGCCTGAGCAGAACTCCCAATAATCGACCAATCACCGGTGTTTGCGTGTTCATTGACTGAAAATGATCCTTTTTCGGTAGTAAACATAACCTCTTCTGGTGTTACATACTCATTTTTAAGGGTAATAAAGATTCTATGATCATTAAGAGGGAAAAGTTTGTAATTAAGACTTGTTGTAAATTTTAAACGCATAGTGTATTTCAAAAGTAGCTTATTGTTTACCATTTTCATGTCTGGCTCGTTTTTCTCTTGGATTTTACCTCTGTCAAAGGTACATTTTTGGATAGTGTCAAACGAAAGCAAACTTGGATCAAATTCGAACCATAGGATCATATCCGCAATAAAATTGTTAGTAATAATATCGAATGTAGGAAAGTTAGATATATACAGTCCCACTTTCACCGGAACGACAGATTCAGCACCTACTATCTGTTTTTTTGGAAGATAGAGTAAAAGGTTTGGGCTCGTATCGGTGGTATTGAATTCGGTAAGAGGTCTATATAAAATTATCGTAAGAAAGAGCACGGTAACGGCAATGCTCGCCAGCTGGTATTGGGGCTGTATGAACTTACTGCTTAGAGTAAAAAGAAATGCGTTACTCATTGGTCTCTCGTGGTATTGTTTTGTGGATGAGTCTAGTTAATTAGGCTGGTAAATGTAAAGGCTTGGATAATTTTCCTTTTAAAATATGAGCACTCAATGAACGGGCAGTAAGACGAAGATTTCGAGTTGCTAAAAACCGAGAGGAGTGATTGTAAAAGCTTTACCCGAGCGGGGTCTTGAGCTTCTTTTCTATTGGTATATACTAAAATAGGACGTCTTATTGTGGGCTACAAGAGATACATAGAGTGTTATAGATAAAGCTTGTAAAGTACACTCTGTGAAGTTGTATTTCATTAGGCTATATAATTTAAAAAAGATGTTAAAAATTTAGTGTAAGGGGGATTTTCTATGGTTAAATATAATCTTTTTTTGAGTGTACTCTTGCTTTCTTACTCTTGGGGATCCCAAGGAGTCCTTGTCAAAGGTGCTCAGTGGAATATGGGAGAAAAGGAAACCTTACTGTTCTTTGACGTGCATAATGACAGTCGATTTATAGAACAGGAAAAACAGGAGTTAGATAGTTTGGTTAAAATCGTGAAACGCTATTCTCAAACTGCTGTTATACTTGAGAAATATTTTGACCATAGGGTGAAGCCTCTTCATATTTTGATAGAAGAAGGGCCTCATCAAAGAAGTCATGAAATTATAATGAGTTCCTTGGCAAAATATTTAGCTCAAGAAGAACCCCTTCCATTTGTTATAATAGAGAACATAGAGCAACGGTCTGCTTCTGCAGCAGTTGTAGATCTTATCGAGGATTTCACTCCTGGATTTATTAGTAAGTTTACCTATAACTATCGTGCTTCTAGCACACAAAAATCTAATTATAATTCAGTAACTTTCCAAGATGAATTAGATGAATACAGTCTTATTGATCTTTATTTAGATGAAGCTTATAGTTCATCGTGCGATAAAGTAAAAGAGATACATGAAGAGAAAATGGACATTACAAAATATTTCTACGACAAGATTGTAGAGGAAGTTATAAAGAACTCTATTCCTTTACATGAGGCCCTTCCATCTCTTCTTAAAAGATTGGGACAAACAGAGGTTCCTTCTTATTTGAAGACACTAGAAAAACTGATACACACCACATTTTCCTGTCTTCTTGATTTATATGTGTTGCACCGGGTGATTTCTATTCCGGCCACACACAAAATAATGTTAATAGCAGGGGCTGACCATAGTAGATATGTACAGTCAAGAATAATGGGACGTTTAGATGCTGAAGAAATCTCTGGCTTTGGGGACTATAGAGTTGAAAAAGACACCGTGCATGTTTTATCCCCAGAAGAACTTAGTAGCCTCATAACTCTATAAATAGTGCATATACTGATTTAGTTGTTCTTAAAAGGAATGAGGAAATAAGAGCTTAGATTCTTATTTCCTCATTCCTTTAACAATTTACCTGAATTCTTACTTATTTTCGGGCTTCTTTATCAGCTTCAAAAGATATGTGACGATCTTTATGCACGCGTAAGATGATATGATTTCCTAGTTTTTCCCGTAGGGTAACAATCTCATCATATCCTATTTTATTGAATTCTGTATCACCTATAATAATGACCAGTGTAGGAGCATCTCCTCGTACGAGACTAATAGGGTTTTCCAGCGTAAGGGGTTTAGACCACACTGCACTTATAAAAA
>JACDFK010000079.1 GCA_013815795.1 Candidatus Babelota bacterium
GAGGAAGCATTCACCACTGCCAGGACAATAGCTTCTTCTAAAGTTTTCCCTAAATGTAAACATCCTACAAAGGTCGACCCAAAAGCATCTCCTGCTCCAAGAGCTCCCACTACTTCAACTTTAATACTGGGATGAAAATAGACCTTATCTGGTGTCCCTATATACACCCCCTCTTTACCATTAGTTACTACTACGATAGAAGGTCCTCTTTTAAAAACCTCAGTAAAATAATCAAACAATGATATCTCCTCGCCCTCAAAAGACATAAAAAACTTTACTAAAGTAGGCTCCCCATTGGAGGAAAAACGAGTGTGTAGAGTTTCTTTTTTAGGACTACTTAAACCCTTTTCTAAAAGGCGTCTCATTAAATGAGTAGACTCCAAGGTATTCAAAATAAGAATCTTAATTCCATGCAGTGACTCAAGAACATCATCGCCATGCACAATCTCCCGTATTCCCGGATTGGAGGCCACAGGGATTCCCAGCTCATGGGCTTTTTTTATAAGAGAGGGCAATAAAGCGCGAGAGCGACCTGCTAATGAAGTTATGTATAAAAAAGAAAAGTCTGAGAATTCAACATCGGAAAAATCTTCACATACAAGCTCCCGTGTTGCCCCTCTATAACAAAATGCAACATTATTTTTTTCTGTAGAAGGGATAATAAATGACACTGCAGTTTTAAATCCTTTTTTAACCGCATAATGGGAAGTCTCAACTCCCTCGTTCATCAAAAAGTCAACGATAGTTTGACCTACCCTATCATCTCCAACTGCAAAAAATGCTTCTACCGGTAATCCAAGGCGGACTAAAGCACATGCTGTATTTGTTGCTCCGCCCCCTGTTGCATACCACATATCAGGAACATCAACCTTGATTCCTTGTTCTACTAAAAGATACGAAGTCATTTCATGCTTTTTATGAAGGTGCATTGTTTCAGCACCCTCATACTGTATAAAAATATCTTGCGTCGCGCCGCCTATCGTGCAGAGCTTTTTCATAGTTAGTTTTTCTTTTCTTCGGCAGGTAATAATACACAATTGAGCACTTCTTGAGCATGATTTACCCAAATAACATCAATACCCTGAGTGATATCCTCAAAGCCAATAAGATCATTCTTATTTTTATGAGGTAAAATAACGTGAGGCACATGATTTCTTTTTGCTGCAAGTATTTTTTCTTTTACTCCACCAATAGGCATTACCATTCCTCGCAAGTTAAGCTCTCCCGTCATTGCAAAACTAGCATTTATTGCTCGTCCGGTCAATGCAGAAAGAATCGAAGAGAGCAGAGTAACTCCCGCCGAAGGACCGTCTTTAGGAATTCCTCCACCCGGCACATGTATATGAAGATCATATTTCTTAAACATCTCTTCTCTTATATTAAATTCAGCAGCATGAGCTCGTGCATAACTTAATGCAGCTTGTGCAGACTCACGCATTACACTTCCCAATGAGCCGGTCAATATAAGCTTTCCTTTACCAGGCATAATAACTGCTTCGACTTTAATCATTTCGCCGCCATAGGCGGTCCATGCAAGTCCATTACTGATACCGACCTGATTTTCATCATAAGTATCCATTTTAATATATTTACGAGGCCCTAAATAGAGTTCAATAGTCTCAGAGGTGATTTCAATAAGCCGGTTACTTTCTACCAAAGCTCGTGCCATTTTAGAGCATAGCTTCTTTATTAAGCGTCCCAACTCACGGACTCCCGACTCTCTAGTATATCCCACAATGATATCTGAAATAAGCTCGCTCGTAAATAAGATCGGATGAGTAATAAGCCCCGTATCTTCAAGCGACTTCTTTACTAAATACTTATGAGCAATATGGATCTTTTCTTCGAGGGTATACCCCGATAAATGGATAATTTCCATACGATCTCGTAATGGATCAGATATAGACTCAACCATATTTGCAGTGGCAATAAAAATTACTTGAGAAAGGTCAAACGATACCCCTAAATAGTTATCGTAAAAGGTTTTATTTTGATGAGGATCAAGAACTTCAAGCATCGCAGCCGAAGGATCTCCCCGGAAATCTGCACCGATTTTATCAAGCTCATCAATAATAATAACAGGATTCATAGAACCTGCTTTTCTGATCCCTTGAATAAAGCGGCCGGGCATAGCACCTACATACGTACGTCGATGACCTCGTATCTCAGCTTCATCCTTTACACCACCAAGCGATATTCTAAAAAAGTTTCTACCCAGACTTGCTGCAATAGATTTTCCTAACGATGTCTTTCCGGTGCCAGGAGGACCCGCAAAGCATAAAATAGGGGAATGCCCATCATTTTTAAGTTGTCGGATAGAGATAAAATCAAGAATTCGTTCTTTGATCTCCTTAAGACCGTAATGTTCTTCATCCAAAATTGTTTTCGCTCTTTCAATATCAAGATTATCTACCGTCTCTTTACCCCAGGGCAATGAAAGTATCCACTCAAGATGGCAACGAGTTACCGCGGCTTCCATAGAATCAGGTGATGTTTTTTCAAGCCTATTAAGTTGACGATTCACTTCAACGCGTACCTCTTCCGCCAACGGAAGTTCATCCGCTTTGAGCCGCATCTTATCTATTTCATCAGTTTCATCTTCACCAAGCTCTTTTTTTATTGCACGCAGCTGCTCACGCAAATAGTATTCCTTTTGTGACTTATTCATCGATTCGCGCGCACGTATTTTAATCGTTTCTTGCATCTCGCTTACTTCAAACTCTTTTGAGAGCTCTTCATAGAGCCCTTCGAGAAGATCACGATGCGAACGAGCTTCAAGCATTTTTTGTGCTTTATCCACACGAATAACAAGATGCGATAAAATAAAATCGGCGATCTTTTCAGGATCGGTCATTTTTGAAAGAATTATATGAAAATCGGGACTTAATGCATGCCCAGAAACTGAAATATGCTCAGCCATATCTTTAATATTTTTAATCTGTGCCATAACCTCTATAGTTTTTGCATCATCATCATACATAAAGGGTTCAAGGTCGGCTTTTAGAATATCCTTCTCGGTGATAATATCATGCACGTAAGCTCGAGAAATACCCTGTACCAGTATTTTAATGCCGCCATCCGGTATTTTAATTACCCGCATTATCGTGGCGACAGTTCCAACTTTAAAAAGATCTTTTGTCCCAATAACCCCCTGCTCATGAGTACTGGACTGTTTTTTAGATGCTAACAATAATACAAATTTTGATTCTTCATTTAAGGCACTATTAATTCCTCTAATTATTCTCTCATCGAGCACTAACAGCGGTACAATCTGATGAGGAAACACTACCACGTCCATGGTTGGAACAACTGGAAGCATATCTGGCAGAATAGTATGCATTCGTGATTTTAAAGACTTCATCCAACTCCCCCTTTATTTAAATTCTATCCCTTGTTTTGATTGTACCTGAGGTTGCATTTTGAATACAACACTTTCCAAACAACTCATTTTAAAGTATCCTAAAGGTGACTTTAATAAAATCTGATCAGAGTGCCATACATCATGCCTTATAAGCCTGCATTATTAAAAATTAGTGATCTGCACAAAACATTTACGCTCGGATCTGAAAAAACAGTTATTCTCCAGTGTGCAACATATACTTTTAAGCAAAACTGTTCGTATTCACTCATAGGGGTTTCGGGAAGCGGTAAATCGACGTTGCTTCATCTTCTTGCAGGTATTGAAAAGCCCGATTCAGGATCTATTCTTTTCAACGATCAGGATCTTTCTCATTTTTCATCATCTGAAAAATCACTCTTTTTACAAAAAAACATAGGTCTCATATTTCAGACGCCGTGCCTTATCAATGAACTTTCTGTAATTGAAAACACCATGATAAAAGGGCTTATTCTGGGAAAAAAATATTCATTAACTTTAGAAAAATCACTCTTTTTACTTGAAAAAGTCGGAATGGCTCATAAAAAAGATTCGTTTCCTGCAACACTCTCAGGCGGAGAACAGCAACGTGTTGCAATTGCGCGGGCACTATTTTCTGAACCAGCATTTATCATCGCCGATGAACCGACAGCACATCTTGATAAAAACGCTAAACAGATGATTATTGAGCTGTTACTTCTATGCCAACAACAATGGTCGACAGGGCTCATCATAGCATCACATGACGATTCAGTAGCGGACGCTATGAAGATTTCACTTACACTTGAAAAGGGACTGCTCCACGAAAGAAAAATAACAGATGGCAGCTAAAAAATCACTCCTTACTAAAACCCTCTTTGTCTCAATTATTTTATTATTAAGCAAATTTATTGGAATTCTTCGAGAGCTGCTTCAAGTAAACTACTTAGGGGTGGGCGAGCTTTCCGATGCCTTTAATACCGCTTTTAAAATCCCTCAGACACTACGCAAAGTTTTTGCTGAAGGAGCATTAAGCACCGCATTTATACCCACCATTATACATGTCATGAAAAAGGATTCTCAAGCGCAAGCGGATAAACTCATGAGTTTAATGTATCTGGTGTTTGGCAGTATTATCGTGGTTCTGTGCCTGCTGGTCTCTCTTTTTCCAAAACCACTTATTTTACTCTATGCGGTCGGTTACGCCTCAAAACCAGTAGAGCTTGAAACTACTATCCGGCTGCTACGAACGCTTATTTATTTCGTTTTTTTTATTTTTAGTAGTTCACTTCTTGCGGGAGCATTACAGTCCAAAATGCATTTTGCGCTTCCTTCATGGGGACCCGCTTTACTCAATCTCTTTTACATAACAGGACTTTTAAGCTGCATCTATTGGAAACTGGATGTATCGATTTTTTCTTATTTTTTAATTGCTGGCGCTGTTGTACAAACAGTTCTGTACCTCTACGCCTATTTTTTTCACGGATTTACTTTCTTACGACCCGATAGACAAACAGTCATCTACTTCAAACAGGTCCTTTATAAGTTTCTACCAGCATTGGTAACCGTAAGCGCCGTTGAAATTAATTCGATTATCGACAATCGTTATGCATCCCTTTTACCTGCCGGATCAATAACGTTATTAAATCTTTCATCCCGTTTTATGGGAATAGCGCTTGGAGCGTTTGCTGTTGCATTCTCACAAATTTTGCTCTCTCATTTTTCTAGAATTTCAGCATATGCCCCAAAGCGCTTAAGCTTTTATCTCTTTGAATCAACAAAACTTATCGTCTGGGTCACACTGCCCGTAGTACTGCTTATGTCGTTTTTTTCTTATGATATTTTCTATACCATTTTTTACAAACTCTCACACCGTTTTACACTTACCCAAGTAGAAGCAGCTTCCAAACTGCTCATCGCCTTTTTACCTGGTCTTATCTTTCTTTCCTTAAACAAAGTTCTTATTAGTATCTATTCCTCATTACATGAACTTCGCTATGCCACTGCTATCACCTTTATAGGGGTACTGTGTAACATCTTTCTCAACCGTTTATTAGTACCTCTTTACGGAGCAACCGGTATAGCGATTGCAACATCGCTCGCCAGTATTTTACAAACAGTTCTCCTTATAAAAGCTCTGCACATTTTCTTTGGATTTTCATCCTACTACACACAGTTTTTTACCTTTTTTTACCGATACAGCATACTGTTAACTTTTTTTTCAACTCTTTTTTATATACTCTATCGCTTTACATTGTATAGCATTGCATACATAACTCCTGCATATTATGACTTTTTAGTTCATCATATAGGGTTGTGGCTATGGGTA
This sequence comes from Candidatus Babelota bacterium, assembly GCA_013815795.1. Taxonomy (GTDB): domain Bacteria; phylum Babelota; class Babeliae; order Babelales; family Babelaceae; genus PRDV01. The sequence continues at coordinate 5,685 of JACDFK010000079.1, forward strand.
GGACCGCTATGCCTTATTCTGGCCGGACTCTTTTATCTTGCTTATAAACAGTATGGAAGTAGACTTTACTTCTTCGAGCAGTAAAAGAATTCTGGTTACCCTCTCTTTAACTATGAATCAAAATAGGCTCTCAACAAGCAAAAATACTTAAGAATGTAAATTTAAACAGATTCAAAAAATCATCCAACCAGGAGTTCCGCAAAACTATTTAAAAATCTGCACCATCTTGACTTTTGAAAAGAATTGGGCTCTACTACTAGTGCATTAAACCGAATAGGAGAGCCCAATGATCGGTACCGAACGAAAATTATATTACCCAATGATGTTAATCTTGTCAATGCCACGTAAAAAAACTGCCGAAGCACTCGCTAAAACACTTAACAAAAGTGGAGATACTGTTTTACGTATTCTAAAAGATGAGGGTATTGATACGAATGAACTCATCTGTAAGGCACAACAGTATTTTGGTGATAATAAAGTAAATATAATCATAGATGATACAATAATTAATAAAATGTATTCGAAAAACATTGAAGGGACAGGAGATATCTTTGATCCTGTCTCTAAAAGAACGTTCCGATCGCTTTGTTCAATTGTAGCTATGATAAGTGATGGCAGAATAGCTCTGCCTGTTCTGCATACATTGTTGATCAAGCAAGAACTATCTTCTCCTGGTCACTATAAAACCAAGGCAGAAATAGCTCAAGAATTTATAGATCAGCTTAAAGATACAGTAAAGATAAAAATAGTTCTTATGGATGGGCTCTATGCTTCATCAAAAATGATTACATGGTGCAATGAAAAAAGT
>JACDFK010000133.1 GCA_013815795.1 Candidatus Babelota bacterium
CTCTAATATGGGGGTAGTAGCTCTTATACAGGCCATGAAGGGTATCTATTATAATGAAGGAGCTCCGCTTCGTTTTTATTGTGCTGACACTATCGATGATCAAAATACGGGCGAACTTTTTGCTCTTATCGAACGTGAACTTTCTGCCGATGGGGTAGTTGTACTGTGTATTGCCACTAAATCGGGCACCACTACAGAAACCTTACTTAATGGATCATTATTCTATGAGAGCTTAAAACGTCATAGACCGAAGGATTACCAGGAGTATATTGTTATTATCACAGATGAGGATTCGCCTTTATGTGCTATTGCAAAAAATAATCGTTTCGAGCTCCTTCTCATTCCTTCATCTGTAGGTGGTAGATATTCACTCTTTTCCTCTGTTGGTCTTTTTCCTCTTATGATGATGGGAATTGATATAGGATCTCTTTTAAAAGGAGCTCAGCGAATGTTTGAGCGTTGTATGAATGAAGAGAGTACACACAACCCTGCAGCTTTGAGTGCTTTAACTCTTTTTGATGCCTATCAAAAAGGTTATACCATTTATGATACGTTTGTTTTTTCACCTTCGTTAGCTCTCTTAGGTCAATGGTATAAGCAGCTTATTGGAGAGAGTCTTGGGAAAAAATATAGCCGTGAAGGCACTTTGGTTGAAAGAGGCATAGGGCCTACTGTTTCTATAGGAACTGTTGATTTGCATTCCGTAGTTCAACTCTATTTAGCGGGCCCTCGCACACGAATAACAACTTTTTTATATACTGAGGATGAAAGAAATTCTCTTACAGTTCCTGATAATTTATTAAGTATTGTAGTTCCCGGGTTGGCTAATCGAACAGTAACTTTTGTTAAGAGTGCTATCTTTAAAGGGGTTCTAGCTGCCTATGAAAAAGAACAAAGGCCTTATATGCTTTCATCAATAAAATTTGCCTCAACCGAAAGCGTGGGCGAATTTGCTATGATGAAAATGATCGAGATAATCTTTTTAGCACGTCTCTTTTCAATTAATGCTTTTGACCAACCAGCGGTCGAGCTTTATAAAGAGGAAACTAGAAGATTTATGCAACTGAGCGATAGATGAGCCCCACTGAAAATCATTAAAAATTGGTGGCATGCGCAGTATGATACACGATTTTTTCACCGAGAAAGCCTTTTCTAAAATGATATCAGTTAAATATACTTATTTACAGGATGGTAAATTTTTTTGTGTATAAATGATTAAAAGACTTTTATTACTGAGGATTCTCCGATCATATGTAAGATCGAAAACATACCAAAACATATTTTTTATAATTGAAAACTGTAGAAAACCTTATTACATACTACTTTTACCTTCTGTAATCGCAGTCATAATCGCCTCATTCCCTTATTCATTCTAACAAATTTATAGTCTAAGATGAAATAGGTATAATGTAATAGAGAATTTAAAAGTATAAAAATAAAATATATTAATATTTATTTTTAAAATTATTGCAAATTGAATTAATATAATGATAAAATCTATATAAGATACACAATTATATTCTAACAGATAAACAAGGAGATATATTATGAAAACAGTATTAAGCCTTTTATTACTTACTATGGCAGGTGTGAGTGTTGTGAATGCTCGTCATGAACCAACTACAGCCGCTATGGATACCACTGAAATCTCTACTACAGAAAAGGATTCAGCAGGAACGAGTAGAGGAGCTCTTAAAAGAAGAATGGGTATGACAACAGGCCTCACCACAGCAGCGAGTAAAAGATATGCCAATCAACCTCGTACAAGAAGAATGGGTATGTCTGCAGGAAGTGATGAGACGTCATCTATGAGTTCAGATAGTTCAGAAACTTCTGCTTCGTAAATTTTTACTTTACACGTTACTATTGAAGAAATAGAAAAGGCTCTGTGCTGCCTGAAAAATTTTATATCGGGCAGCTCTTGAGCACCAAAAAAGAGGTATCTACTCTATCTATAGTTTCTTCCACCTTTTATAGTTAACGCGAGCTCGATCTAAGGAAGTATAAAATTACTTCGTTTAATAGATGGTTTATTTTCACGAAAAGCATAAGCAATTAAACCTGCACAAACATTATTCAAAAGCGTTAATGGATTTCGATATCTAGAATGCTCTATGTTGCAGGTGTTTTTCAGTATAGACCCAACGGATTCTATTATTC
>JACDFK010000080.1 GCA_013815795.1 Candidatus Babelota bacterium
ATATAAAGCGTCTTGAAAAACTCGAAGAGATATCCTACTCATTTAGCGGTGTGAAAAAAGCATATGCTTTACAAGCAGGGCGTGAAGTGCGAGTTATCGTTGAGGAAGATTTCTTAGACGACGAAAAAGCAGCATTTTTAGCACGTGATCTTGCTCGAAAAATCGAACAAGAAATGGCATTCCCGGGACAGATTAAAGTAAATGTTATCCGTGAAAAACGAACCATCGAATACGCAAAGTAACTAAATGAATACGATAAAAATACTTTTATTTGGAGATATTTGTGGAGCTTCAGGGCGCGCCATCTTCCAAAAACATATAGCCCGTTTACGGGAACAGCATCAAGCAGGTGCTGTTATTGTAAATGGAGAAAATAGTGCTTCGAGTGGCAAGGGAATTACCTCCCGCATTATGCACTTTTTTAAGCACCATGGAGTTAATGTCGTTACTTCAGGAAATCATATATGGGCTCAAAAAGAGATTTACAACTATCTTAAAGAGCATAAAAATCTGTTACGTCCTGCTAACTTCCCTTCAGCATGCCCCGGTGTTGGCGTTACTACCTTTGAAGTAGGGCAGTGGACTGTGGGGGTCATAAATCTTCAAGCACGTACGTTTATGCGTGAATTTGTAGCATGCCCCTTTAAAACTGCAGAATCACTCTTAACCTATCTTAAAACAAAAACTTCTATTATTATTGTAGATTTTCATGGTGAAGCAACTTCAGAAAAGATGGGACTCGCTTACTATTTAGATGGTCAGGTAAGCGCAGTGGTGGGAACTCACACACATGTTCTTACGGCAGATGAAAGAGTTCTTCCAGGTGGTACCGCCTATATTACCGATTTAGGGATGGCTGGAGCGCTTAACTCTATGATAGGAATGAAAAAAGATCCTATTATTCAACAGCTTTTAACCCAAATGCCTGTACGATTTGAAGTAGAAACTCAAGGGCCGCTTCATATGACAGGAGCGGTGATAGAAATTGATGTATCAAATGGAAAAGCACACTCGATAAAGCCTATTCGTATTGTAGATAACGATATTGTGGTGAGCCCCATAGATGAATATGCTGAAAAGAGGCATTATTAAAATGAGTATACTCTTCTGTCAAAAAAGCGTGGTTGCGTGTTTTTAATTATTCTTCTCTACGCGTTATGCGCAAGTACCTTTACGATCAGTAAATGGGGCCTTGCCTATAGTGAGCCGTTGTTCTTTGTGGCTCTGCGTATGCTTCTTGCAGGCATTATTTTAGGAGCTTACTGTATCATACAAAGAGAACCTTCCACATTAAAAGATTTGTGGGTTAACGCAAAAAAGGACTATCTGCTTTTTGTACAAATTGTTCTCTTTCATATATATTTAACCTATGTATGTGATCTGTGTGCATTAAAAAATATCACGAGTATCGAATCTGCTTTTATCTATAATCTTTCTCCCTTTATCGCCGCGCTTTTTTCCTATCTATGGTTTTCTGAATATATGACACAAAAAAAATGGTTTGGACTTCTTTTAGGTTTTGTTTCGATGGTTTACGGACTTATAAATCCCAGCCAAACAACAGAAGTCTTTACTCACAGCGGACCACGACTTATTATGCTTCTTGCAGTAATATCAAGCTCTTATGGATGGATTGTCGTTCGAGCGCTAGTAAAGAAAGGGTATTCTCCTGTTTTTATTAATGCTTTTGGTATGTTTGTCGGAGGACTCTTGGCATTGGTAACTTCTTATGCAACTGAAAGCTGGAAACCGTTTCCGGTAACCGAATGGCTTCCCTTTTTACAAGCACTCCTTCTTCTTGTGGTGATAGCAAATATTATATTTTATAATCTGTACGGATACCTTCTTAAAAGCTATACCGCCACATTTCTTTCCTTTGCAGGATTTCTATGCCCCTTATTTGTCGCCATTTTTGGCTATTTTTTCCTCGGAGAAAGCTTTTCATGGCATCTTAGTATAAGCTTTTTCTTCGTTTTTGTAGGTCTTATTATTTTTTATCATGAAGAACTCAGGCAGGGTTATAGTAACAGATCTATTGATTGATTTTTGATGAATCGCTTGGTTACCATAAAGAAAAACTATGCGTTAAGCACTTTTCATACAGAAAGAAATATTATGTATTCCACGAAAAACAGTATCGTCTATTTTTCACTCTCTTTGAGCATACTCTTTCAATCATTGAATCTACAGGCTGCTGAGTGTATAGATATAGAAGCCGTACTGCCGCTCAACGCACAACGGGAAATAGCTTTAAATCTTATACCTGAAGAATTATCATATCTTCAAAAAAACAGAGTGGTTCCTTTAAAGCTTTTCTATAAAACTTCCCCCGGATTCAACCTAGCATTAAGTCACGATAAAAAGTTGGTTGCTCGAAAAACTAGTAAAAATTCGTCAACGATATGTCTTATTGAAATCGAAACAGGTAAGGTCTCACAAACTCTTAAAGGGCATAAGGGCTCCATCAAAGCAGTTGCTTTTAGCCCCAATGGGAAAAATGTGATTACAGGCTCAATAGATGGGACTGCGAAACTATGGAATGTAGGAAGCGATAAAGAGCCTGTAACGTTTATGAAACATGCTTTCCCAGTAACTTCGGTTATGTTTAGCCCTTGTGGTAAAAAAGTGATTACAAGCACGGCAGATGATACAGTAAAACTTTGGGATATCGAAACCAACAAAGAACTTCTAACGTTTTTTGGTACTATGTTTGAACATTATCCCCTAATCAATTTTTCCTTTAGCCCCATAGTAGATTTCAGCCCAAATTATAAAGAAATGATCATAGCTTCAGTAGATCGAACAACAAAACTATGGGATACAAAGACAGGAAAAGAACTTATTACACTCAACAGACACACTTCAAACATTGAAGCTGTTGCCTTTAGTCCATCTGGTAAAAAAGTAGTTACAGGATTTTGTAATGGTAGTGCTAAACTATGGGGGACAAAGAATGGTAAAAAATATATAACATTTGGAGCGCATAGTGCCCCTGTGTCTGTGGTTGCCTTTAGCCCCACCGGGAAAGAGGTGATCATCGGCTATTGGAACGGTGATGCAAAGCTATGGGATACAGAAACCGGGAAAGAACTTTTAGTATTTCATAGAGATACAAACAAAAATGATGGGCCTGGAAGTAAGGAAGAGGGTGTAATCGTAGTTGCTTTTGATCTTACTTATGAAAGTGTATATACGATAACACATACGGAAATAGCACTTTGGGATATTTCTTCAAAGCTACTTGATCGGTTAAAAAAAAGTATTACGATCTCTCAAGCATTCCTTATTTTACATGCTTATAAAGCTCTCAAGTCTGGTGCTTTTCTTGCAATAAACCATAATACAGAAGACTATAGAGCTCTAATGACAATTGCCGATGCTGATGTTCGTATGTTTCTTGTAAGAGGCTTATCACTAGAACTTAGATTGTTAAAAGCAGGACTGTAACCAATTATTCTACTCTTGTTGTACTAGGAGCTAATTTAAGATGAGGTAACTACACACTAGTGAAAACTCCTCATAAGTACCAGAATAACAAGGAGAAAAATAAAATTTTTTCTAAGTATTTCCACTCATTTAAAGGTAGAAACAATTTTTGTGGATTTAATTAACGCGAGCTCGATCTAAGGAAGTATAAAATTATACCAATTTCATATGAAGCTAATAGTGTTCATCCTAAATCGGAGACGAGCACAACTTTAAAAAATTGGTATACTATTAATATATCAAAAGCGATAATAGAGAATATGATTGGAGAGGAGAAGCTAGATGGCAAGTGCACTAAGAAAAGATATTGAATTATCGAACATCTATGATCGAGCAAAGCAAGAACAAAATGGACCAACGAGAGTAAGGATTTTGGCTATAGGATCTTTGCTTGAGGATAAAAATAGAGAGCATGCTGCCAAAATTGCAGGGATGAGTGTAAGCAATCTTCACGTTTGGATAAGACGATTCAATGAGTATGGGTTGGATGGATTAGTTGCAAAGAAAAGGCTTGGAAAGAAATCAACCTGGAGTCCCGAATGCGAGCAGTTTTTAAAAAGTAAAGCTCTTGAGGGAGCTCGCTTTGAAGCAAATAAACGTGTAACTTATCGACTAGAAGATTTTCAAGCTATACTAAAAGAAAAGTTTGGTATTTGCTATGGAATATCAACTATCTGGTACAAACTAGAAGAACTTGATTTGTCGTGGATATCTGTACGACAGGAACATCCAAAAAGTGACCCTGTTGTACAAGATGAATTTAAAAAAAAACCCCCAATTCGATTAGGGAAATACAAGCACACCATCCAACTAAAAAAATAGAGGTTTGGTTCCAAGATGAAGCTCGAGTTGGGCAACATGGAACTCTCACTAGACGTTGGGCTCAGAAAGGTTCAAGGCCTCGAGCTTTCTGTGATTTTCGTTTTGAATCAGCTCATATTTTTGGCGCGATATGTCCAGCTTCTAAAAAGGCGTTAGCCCTAGTGTTAGTCAAATTGGATCAGTGGAGATGAATCTATTTTTAACAGAAATAAGCCGGAGCCTTTCTGAGAATGCTCATGCTGTTATAATCATGGATCGAGCCCCATGGCATAAATCCGTAACGGTATCCGATAACATAACCATTCTTTATCTCCCTCCTTACTCTCCTGAGTTAAATCCTGTTGAACAAGTCTGGGATTATTTACGCTCAAATTATCTATCCAATCGAGTTTATGAGACTATCAATGATGTATTTGATGCCTGCTGTGACGCTGGGAATATGTTTGTTGCTCAACCTGAAGTCATTTTTTCTATTGGTATGCGATCATGGATCAATTAGATTTTAAGATAGTATTGATATCAAATGAAAGTGGTATTACTTCGTTTAATAGAGGGTTTATTTTCACGAAAAGCATAAGTAATCAACCCTGCACAAACATTATTCAAAAGCGTTAATGGATTTCGATATCTAGAATGCTCTATGTTGCAGGTGCTTTTCAGTATAGACCCCACGGATTCTATTATGCCACGCTTTCGTAAAAGCAGTTTGTCAGAAATATCCATGAGTGAATTTCTCATATTTTTTCTGATTTTAGTAACCAGATGAATCCCTTTAGAATAGAGCTTTTGAAATAACTCACTGTTAATAAGGTATCCTTTGTCTCCATAGACTTTTCCTTGAATATTTTTCATAAGCTTTACTAATACATCAGAATTATTATCAGCTATGTTGCCCCGAGTTAGTGAAAAGTCTATAACTTCTCCTTGACTGGTAATGACGACGTGTAGCTTAAATCCGAAAAACCATCCTACACTTGTCTTTCCTCGAGTAGCTAATCCTTTAAATACTTTATGAGAAGAAATTCTTTTTGGATGACATACTTTCAGTGAAAAACTATCTATGAAGGAAATGCCGTCACACGCAGACTTTCCACGCAATTTAGCAAGCACCGTAAGGGAAACAAGCGCTTTTTGCTGAAGCTCTAGGAACCGATTGTAACTGGGCATTGTTGGGAATGCTGATCGGATCTCACTCGATCGCATATAATAATCTTTAAATGTCTTAAATCCAGATACATGGTAATGCACCATTATTGACATAACTTCACTTAACGATAAACTCATTGCTCTCATCCTTTTGTGTTTTCCAGAACTTAACGTGCGCTTTCCCACACATTCTTCAAATGACTTGCAAAATTCATCTAGATAATAGAAACTTGAAGTTAAGTCCATTGTGTAACCCTTTTTTTAATGTTGTAGTTTAAAAAAGATTAGCACAATGGACCTTTTTTGTAGATTCCTTAGATCGAGCTCACGTTAATTACTAAAATACCGTCGGCTCAAGCAGACTTTTAATAACGGTATCTCTCGAAAAGAGTTATGTACGAGTAAATATGGGAGATACAGCGATTCAAGCTTTATAAAAAGGAGGATATTTTACTCCTGTTCTGTCAGTAGCATTTAGTCTTAATAGGAAAACTACATTTACTAAATCAGATACGTATATATGTGTTTTGGATAGCACAACAGGAGAACTACTCTGTACCGAAAAACTAATTGCTTCAGAAAGCATCCTTACCGCAAAGCTCTTTTGTTGAGATAAATAATGGCATAGCAAATGATCTATGAATAAAGATCGTTCTATGTTAAACTATAGTTCTAACAAGGAGGGATTGCTATGGCTCTAGCGTACAGTGAAGATCTAAGAAAACGTGCAGTGGCTCTAATTGAAGATGGCAAAAAAATAGAAAAAGTTGCAAAATTACTACATATTGCACGATCAACCCTTTTTCGGTGGGTTAGACAAAAACACAACGAAGGAAGTTTAGCCCCAAAAAAAGACTGGCGCAAGGGATATGGCAATAAAATTCCTGATTTAGAAAAATTT
>JACDFK010000019.1:0-2825 GCA_013815795.1 Candidatus Babelota bacterium
TTAGAGCCACTGCACGTTTTCTTAGATCTTCACTGTACGCTATAGCCATAGCAATTCCTCCTTGTTAGGACTATAGTTTACCATATAACGATCTTTATTCATAGCTCATTTGCTATAACAGGAAGAAACGTACACTACCTCTAACGGTAGTGCCTATGGTAAATAAGAAGAGGGTAAGGGTGCAGGATTTGTGATCGTAGGGAAGAGGACTTCTGTATACCCTCTATACGGTAAAAGGAAGAAGATACTCATTCACCCACGCTTTCTAGATCTTCGGGGCAAATGAGTATCTTCTTATACTATTTCGTAAGGGTTCTTATTATCCTGCTAGAATAACTGAAGCCTCTTGAATTTGTGTTTCCATCTTGTTGTTTACAGCAAGAAGCTCTTCGTTTTCCCTAATAAGTTCCTGGTTCTTATTTATAAGGTCTTGGTTCTTATTTATAAGCTCTTGGTTATTAGCTATAAGCTCTTGATGTTTAGTTGTCCATGCATGGTTTTCTGTGAGCGCCATGTGATAACTATCTGTTAATAGTTTGTTTTTACCGACTAGCTTACTATTTTCAGAGTGGAATGTCTGATTCTCTTCTGTAAGGAGCTGGTTTTTATTTACATACATCAGATTTTCACTGCTTACGTGTTGATTTTCTTTTGACAACTTCTGGTTGTTTGTCATTAGATCATTATTTTCGGTTTTTAGCTTTTGATTTTCATCGGTCAAGCGATGAAAGTCATGAGTTAAATGCTTAATTTTATCAGACTGTTGTTTGATATTATTATGGAATGAAGCAATGTGATCTTGAATCGAGTTTAAACTGTCATTAAGGTTAGTGTCCATGTTGTCCGCTGGTTTTCTAACGAAGAAGAGATTCTTCAGTATATCACTCAGTTCGTCCGCTTTCTTAGTAATATCAAACAGTTGTTCTACAGCGCGTCTACCATTTATACTAAAGGTTGCTCGTAGATCAGGGTTGTCCATAAGATAGATAATGCGATTAGCAATCTGATCGCTGTGCCCTTCGTCAACAAGACAGCCATTAATACCATCTTCAATCAGTTCAGGAATTCCGCCATGACGGGTGCTTATAACAGGTAGTCCAGATGCCATAGCCTCTTTAATAACATTGGGGATAGCATCTTGATCAAAATTGCGTGCGGTCTTGCTAGCCAGAACAAAAATATCTGATTCTTTTAAATAGCGTGCAATTTCAGCCGATGTACGCCACCCTGCAAAGGTAACCGAGTCGTTAATTCCCAACTGTGCTACTAATTTCTTGAGATTTTTTTTAGCTCTGTATCCTTCTCCGATAATGGTAAGGTGAACGTTTTTACCTTTTGCAAGCACTTTTTGTACCGCTTCAACAACATCATCCATTCCTTTTTTCTCAACCAGTCTTCCTACAGTTATTATATTGGTAACCTCTTTGTTAGAAGTTGCATGGTACGTATAGGGAAATTTAGAGCAGTCGATTGCTGAATGATAGACGATAGTCTTTTTAGGGTCAGATCCTAATGCGAGGAGTCTTTTTCTGAAGAAATCACAGTTTGTTGCTATTAAGTCGCATTTTTTCAGAAGAACATCGTAACATCCTTCATTCTCATAAAGATATTGGCTAATATCGAATCCACGAAAAAAGGTCACTAATTTTGCTTTTAACTTTAATGATTGTTTGAGGTGTAAAAATTCATTTCCAAGAGGCCCAAATTGGCATATTACCACATCGTACGTTTCTAGGTCAGGAGGAAGCTCTCCGTAGTATGTTTTAGCTACGAGGTTATAGGCGTTTACAGCTTCATGTACTTTATTTTCTTCTGCGGTTTTAGCCCATATTGAGACATCATGTCCTTTCTCAATAAGGCCGACCACTTGGTTTATAACAAATGTTTCTGATAGTTTTGGAAAGGTATAAGTAGCCATAAGTATTTTCAGTGATTGTGTTTCACAAGGATTAACGATCCATTGCGCAGAGACTTCGTCTAAGCCATAGAGCGTTAAAAGTGGAGTGAAACATATCATTGATAATAACCACAATCTTTTCATGAGGAGTCTCCTTTTGTTGGTTTTAAGGTATTAGATTTCTTTTAAAAATTTGGGTGTTCTTTTAAGAACTTGTATTTTGTGTTAATTATTTTCTTTGTCCAATAGTGCATATACAGCTTTTCGGTAGAATACTTTATTGAAGATAGTTTTTTATACTCCTCTTCAAGAAACTTTTTAGTTACCACATTCCATGAATCAATAAAGAGAACAGGCAGCCCTTCATATAAGGACATATTGGTGTCCTTTGTTTTTTTGATAATCGGTATTGATCCAACTATAAGGCTTTCCCAAGCTCTGAATGTATCAGAAGGAGCTACTCCTCGCGGAGACAAGGTAAATTTGCATTGTGCCATATGTTTCATGAAAACTTCAGTGGAAACTCCTTCTGCTTCCAAGCAAAATGGTTTTTTAGTAAATCGATCTCTAATTTCTTTTCTTTCTGGGTCTGTCCAGTCGATAAAATTCATATAGACAAGATGAGTTTTGTAATGTTGTTTACGAAGCCTCGAAAAAAGAGGATCAAGCTGTTTAAATGAGGGCTTTTTGTTGAAATTTGGCCACTGTCGTATTCCTAATGGTAGGGGGAAAAGTTTTCCTCGATAGGTCTTTGCACCCGCATGTATAGTAAACCATGCTATGATAGTAGGATCTTTTAAATAAGAAGAATACTTATGATGAAAACTATCGGGTGAATGTCCATGGGTGATTATAATGTAAGGATTTTTTATATGTGGGTGAATATCCCTTAAGAAAAGGTGGGGTTTTCTAACAAAAATAATAGAGC
>JACDFK010000019.1:2835-23531 GCA_013815795.1 Candidatus Babelota bacterium
GGTTTTATTCGGGTAAAATCGAACATTTCAGCATTTTCTATTCTGTGGGAATCAGATAATTCTTCAGGATTTGGCAAAGCAGGGTCAAAGATGGAATTTTTCTCTGGTAGAGGAATGTACCAAAAGTCGGCGAGCTTTTTAAAACTCCAAAAGTTGATATAATACTTGGAAGGTCCCTCCTGGAAAAGCGACGAGTTATCATCGTTGTATATGCTATCTGCAGATACACTGTTTTCTGATGAAAATGAGGTATCCGGCGACATTGATAGAATGGTGCCAGAAGACAGTAGAAAAGCAAGGCATAAACCGTATATTTTTTGATAGATAATTCTCATAGAGCCTCCTTTTTTGATAATTAAAATACTTCTTATGTGCCTATAAGTGACACGATTAAAGAATATCATTTCTTTTTATTCCAGCATGCAGTTTTTATAGAAGATTTAGCAAGGGTTTTACAAAACAATTAGCAAAATTGCGTCTATATGTGACTCGATTAAATGCATCTATAAGTGACATTATTAAGGAATATCATTTCTTTTTATTCCAGCATGCAGTTTTTATATGAGATTTAGCAAGGGTTTTACAAAACTATAAGCAAAAATAGATTTCTAATTTTTAATAACTTGTAACCACGCATTGTGCTTACTGTGCTAAAGCAAAAGTATGTTGACTTTTTGCTCAATGCATTTGAAAATTGTTTGAATTTCGACAGACGTAGTATCCCTTGTAGGAGGTTCCTAGAGATCTTTTTGGCAGAGTATTATATAAGGTCAAAAACATATATAACGAGTTTGAGCGGAATCTGTTGATTATGATCTTTTTAACTGCAACTGTTGATATTTATTTTTTAACTTTAATAGAATTAAGGAGATGTCGAAAGCGGACTAGTATGAGAGGGTAACTATGAATAGTGTGTGGAGGGATATAGTAATTTTAGTGAGTTTGTGCCCTTTTTCTTTAGTTTTTTCTGAAGAGCTTATTCAATCAGTGTTAGTGGAAAAAAATAAAGTAACAGTTGTTATAAATAGTGACTTTAAAGAAAGATACTTAAAGGATGATTTCTTTGTGGAATATGGCGAGGATGTCGATCTTTCTATGCTTGATTACTCGATTACTACTATGCCCTGCATTATGAATATTCTTTCCCTGGTCTGGTTTTCAGGAAAAAGATACTTTATCGAATCTATCGACAGCGATCTTTTTCATTCTTTGGCGCGGTTAAAAAAACTTTTTCAAATTACCTATCCCCGTACACAATGGGATGGTGAGCTTATTGCGCGAGCTATAGTTGTTAATACGCCATCCCTTAAGGTAACATCGGATCAACGCGCACTTCTTTTTAGCGGTGGTTTAGACTCAACCACTACATCTTTTTTTCATAACGATAAAAAGCAGCTTCTTATAACGGCATGGGGACAAGTGGACCTTCCTTTGAACGACCCGACGACCTGGAGTTTGGTAAAGGAAAGGCTCGTTGCGTATGCTCAACTTCGTGGACATACTTCTGCCTTTATACGATCGAACTACTTTGATTTCCTTAATCGATATACACTTAATAGACTGAGTGATGAAATTTTTAACTGGAGAATAGAAACCATAGAGGATATAGGATGGGCAGGATTAACCGCTCCTCTTCTTTTTCTTAAGGGGCACTCTGTGTTAAGTATCGCTTCTTCAGATACCTGGGATACTCCTTATCCTTCAGCTGCTTCTCCTTTTGTAGATGGTATTATTACGTGTGCAGGGATTCGATTTGAGCATGAACAGTTTGATCTTACGCGAGCGGAAAAAGTCGAGTATCTTGTGACTCTATGCAAAAATAAGAATATAGAAAAACCTTTTTTAAAAGTATGTTCAAAACAAACGGGTCATAATTGTGGTGAGTGTAAGAAATGCTTAACAACCATACTTATGTTGTTTGCGCTTAAGGAAGACCCTCAGCAATACGGCTTTTTTATTGAAAAGGATATTGCACTTAAGAATGCAAAATGTCTGTTAAATGGTATTTTTAAAAAGGGCTCTTTATCTTTAGTGGAACTTGAACTGTTTTATGTTATACAGAAAAAATTAAAACAACTTAATATGGGCGGCAAGAAGGGTGATGCTGATTTTGGGTTTCTTTTTAATTTCGATTTTCAAGAGGAACTATTACTTACAAAAGAATTTAAATTTCAAAAAAGGGTTTTATGGGATGAGCTTCACGCACTATTTCCCTCTATCAAGATTCCTCCCCACTATATTTTTAAGAAAAAGGTTTAATACTATTTTTGCTTATTATTAAAAATTTAAATAAGAATCGATCGACTTTTTAGTACTATTTTTTGATATATACCGAGGGATCCGCATACTGCCCTTTATGGAAAGCAGAGATGGTTCAATCAATTTCTATAGAAGGAAATAGGTTCTTCTTTACTATCTTTTAAACAGAAGTGCAAGCTCTTAAAGAGGTTTTAGATCTTATGGAGTTTAAGAAGCAGCTCCCCCCTATCGTAACATACTTGTATGATTAAGGTACAATGTTCTCAAGACCGCTTTTATGCTTTTTATGGAACTATTATATTCATGATTTTAGTGAAGTATAGCAATGTATGTATGAATAGAGATTGCATAAAAAGCATGCTCTGGTGCCGTCTAAAGATTTCGCTTGCAGCGGGGAAGCTCTTTTCTACCATGATGTTGTATTCGAGGCCATTGGTGTTCTAGCGGGTTAAGATCAGGTGAATAGGCAAGTAAATAAAGCAGATCGCAACCAGCGCTTTGAGTGAGAGCCTTAATTTTCCCGTTCTTATGAAAGCTCACATTATCCATGCTAATAGTTGGGCCTGATGTGACTGCTGGAAGCAGAACTTTAAGTACCTATGTTCAAAGACTTCTCGATTACAGCTTCTCTCAAAGACACATGGTGCTTTAAGAGTATTTTCATGTAAAGCACCTATAATTTCTTTTCGGCTTTTTGCCTGGTTTCACAGCATAAATCCGTGGCCTTTTTTACTCCATGCCTAAGGATATTCTTCATTGTCATTACTACCTGATTTGTGGAGATCAGGCTATCAATAGGTTGTGTTTTTATTATTTCTCTTTATATGATATGTTTTTTTCATGTCGCTTGATAGAATCGTAGCTTTTTTTGTGCTGAGTAAATTCTCTTCTTTTTGAGCCTCTTAATCAGTAGTTTTACGCTTATAGAGCACCACTTTTCTGCCATTGCAGTCGCTGCCATTCCTTGATTATCTTTAACAAACTGCTCAAATTTTTTTAAATCAAGAATTTTATTATCATATCCCTTGCGCCAGTCTTTTTTGGGGGCTAAACTTCCCTCGTTTTGTTTATGTCTACCCAACGAAAAAGAGTTGATCTTGCAATAGTTAGTAATTTTACAACTTCTCTATTTTTTGCCCTCCCTCACTTAATGCCACCGCACGTTTTCTTAGATCTTCACTGTAAGCCCTAGCCATACCAAGTCATCCGTGTTATGGCTAGGGCTTACCTTAAAACGATCTTTATTGAGAGGTCATGTGCTATAACTACAATTAAGTTCATAGTAAAAGAGTTTTTGTCACATGACTACTAACAGTTTATTAGCAAGGTACTGTTTTTAGTAAATCTGTATGAAATAAGCCTCTAGGTGGTAACTGTCATTATAGGGATCTAACAACTTGCCTGTTTTGTTATAATATACTGTGGATCTATGAGGGAACTATTTTTTATGATTTGCTAAATAGTTTCGTTGAACTTCCCTAATTTTTTCATACCAGTATTCCATATAAAGAAGCTTAATATCATATTTTTTCGCACTAATCTCCTTATATTTTTTTTCTAAAAACTCTGGAGTTATCTCATTCCACTCCTCTATAACAAGAATAGGCAAATCTTCATAGAGTCGATCTAATTGAGAAGGAAATCCGTTGTTTGGCATGCGGAGAAACTGTTTGGCGCATTCCATAATACCATACTGTTCTTTTTTTACAATAGGAATAGTGCCCACTAAAAGGGCTTCCCATGTTCTATAACAATCGGGACCCCATCCTCGCGGTGAAAAGGTAAAAATACTCGATGCTAATTCATCCATATATTCTCGAAAATGAAGGTTTTTGGTAATAAGTGAGCAGAAAGGCTTTTCCGAAAATAGTTTTCCTAATTCTTCTCGTTCAGGATTATGTCGAAGGCTAAATATACCAGACAGCAATTTTGTCTTTGGTTTATCTCTTAACTTTTTAAAAAGATTGTTATACCTTTTGCGGAATTTAAATAACTTGCTTGTTGGATTAATGCCTAAGGGAACCGGAAAATATTTTGGATGAGATGAGCGAGGAGGGTGAACAGAAAACCAGGCAATTATTTTTTCATTATCTAAATACTGTAGATTTTCATCGGTTGTTACATATTGAAAATCCCCATGAGTAACGATTATATAGGGATTAGAAATTCTATCGTGTAAAGTTTTCATAAAGAGGTCAATATTTCTCACGAAAATTAAGTCTCCCGCCTGTACTTGTAAAGGATCAAAAACGTTATTCCTTTCTGGATCAAACATATGATCACAAATATGTTGAAAATGCCACCCAAAAATATAATTATTGGATGTTTCACCAGAGAAAAGATCGGATCCATGTGGTAGTGGAGTAAGTTCCTGGGCACTATATAGATCGGATCCATGTGGTAGTGGAGTAAGGTCCTGGGCACTACATAGAAATGTGGATAGTATTAAAAAATAAATGGCTTTCATTATCTCTCCTTTTTTATTTTCTTGAGCAGTTACGTTATTAATAGTGATTATATGTGTTTAGGCATTAGAAATTTATAGCGTTTCCTTAGAGGTCCTTTTTTGTGTAAGAGGGGTTTTTATTTATTATAGAGCAGTGGCGGTTGATTCTTCAACGAAATAAAATTTGCTTTGTGAGTTTTGTCTTACTATCAATATCGTTTCTATGTGAATCGATACATTTTTTCAAAATGGGCCCTTGCTCGTCCTGGGCGGCATGACCATTTTTAAGAGTGTAGTTCACTGGTAGGTTCCATAAATTTTTATCTTCTTCTAGTTCTTACACTCTAAGAAAGGAAGGGAACTGTATTCTCTCTATTTTAAAATCCTTCCGCCCTCAGTCTACTGGCATGAACTGTTTGTCAAGACGAAGTTTTTAGGGTCGATTAGAGCGCCCGTTTTTCTTTTTTAAATTATCAAGAGTTTGTACTGAGTAATAATAATGGTTTTAGCAAAAGAGCTTAGATGTGTATGTGTGCCGAAAATTTAGTATAAGTAGGAGTGCGACCGTTAGAAGATTATTCTCTTTTGGTACAACTCTTGCTATTCGCTTATGGGTCGTAATAGAATTATAAAAATATTGATAATGCATTATTATGTAAGGGAGTTAGATATGAATATTCGGTGTATGATTACAATGGTTCTAATGAGCCTTTCTTCTTTTTTCTTAGCTTCTGAAGAGCTAATTACCTCACTGCATGTCGAAAAAAACAAAATAACGGTGATTATCAATAGCGAATTTAAAGAGAAATATCTAAAAGATGATTTTTTTGTAGAATATGGTGAGGATATTGATCTCTCTTCGCTTGACTATTCTATGGTTACTATGCCTTGTCTTATGAATATTATTTCACTTGTCTGGTTTTCTGGGAAAACATACTCTATCGAATCGATGGATAAAGACCTTTTTTATTCATTGAGACGATTAAAAAAACTTTTTAAGGTTATTTATCCCCGTACCACCTGGGATGGAGAACTTATTCCGGGGACGCTTGTGGTAAATAGTCCATCTTTTAAGGTTTCTTCAGATAAAAGAGCGCTTCTTTTCAGCGGTGGATTAGATTCAACAGCAGCCTCTTTTTTATATAACGATAAAAAGCAGCTCCTTATAACAGCGTGGGGTCAATGGGATCTTCCCTTAAAGGATCCAGTGATCTGGCACCGTGTGAAAGAAAGACTTGAGTCGTATGCACATAGATATGGGCATACGTGTGCTTTTATACGATCGAATTATTTTGATTTCCTTAATCGATTTAAGCTTAACAAGTTGAGTGCTGAAATATTGAACTGGAGAATTGCTACAATAGAGGATATAGGATGGGCAGGATTAACAGCCCCTCTTCTTTATCTGAAGGGCTATCCAGCATTAAGTATTGGTTCTTCGGACACGTGGGATACTGCGTATCCTTGTGCCGCTTCTCCGTTCTTTGACGGTGTCATTGTCTGTGCAGGAATTCGATTTAAGCATGAGCAGTTTGATCTTACTCGATCCGATAAGGTTGAGTACCTCGTTACTACCTGTAAAAATAAAAACCTCAAAAAACCTTTCTTAACGGTGTGCCCGAAACAGACCGGTCATAACTGCTGTAAATGTGCAAAATGTTTAACTACTATACTTATGTTACTGCTTTCTAATGATGATCCTCATGACTATGGGTTCTATAGTAAAAAGAATAAGGTATATAAAAATTTAGAAACTTTACTTGAAGGGATTCTGGAGAAAGATACGTTGCTCGTGGATGATTTTGCCTTCTTTTGGGATCTACAAAAAAAGGTAGGAGCACTTAAAATGAAGGGATTGAACGTTGGAGATGAGTTGGAGTCGCTTCTTGATTTTGATTTTCAAGAGTTAATGTTAAAAACAAGAGAGTTTAAATTTCAGAAAAAAGTTCTGTGGAGTAAGCTTCATCAGCTATTTCCTGAAATTGAGGTTCCTTCTCGCTTTTTAGCTCAAGGGAAAGCTTAATGTTGTTTAAAGGAAGTTTGGCATGTCGATGATTACAAGAATCGCGTGGGGTAGCAACATCTTTGTTTTAATGTATATCACCCCCCTCACAGATAAGATTTGAACTCCTATAGGGTGTTCTTATGTCTGTTCGTGCTTGTTTTTACTAGCTACTGATTTTTTTCAACTGTACACTTAATAAAATCTATCGCTAAACTCTATAAGCAGTTTCCCATGAAAAGAACTGCTTATAGAGTTTAAGGGCCTTTTACTATGAGTAGTCTTCTTGTTGTATAACTCTTTAGATTTCAGTGTGTGGAAAAATAACTGTTTTTTTGGTGTCCTCAGAAATTAGCTATTAATTATGAGGGGGATATACGCTTTTTTAGATGTAAGTATATCAGTTGTTCTTCTTTGGGAAATTTTTCTAAAGCATATCTCAGCATTGTTCGGGGCATAGTAGAAGCATGCTTCTTTAAAAAATTTTTTAAAGACTCTTCATCCCGTTTTCCCGCTTCGCGCAGCATCCATCCTACAGCTTTATGCATAAGGTCATGAGTATCATGAAGAAGAATTTCAGAAAGAGTATACGTCCACTCGCAGTTGTTCTGACGAATAAAATACCAGGTTGCTATAATCGAAATTCGCCGGTGCCACATGGTTGGGGACTGTGCGAGTGTCATAAGAAGGTCTTTATCTTTGTGATAGAGATGGGCACCTATAATGAGATGCGCTGAGGAATCCACAAGATTCCAGTTGTTTATCTGCCCGATGTTAGCCAGATAAAAAGAGTAAATTTCGTTTTGTAGCTCAGTTGATCCTTTTTTATACCTATCGGTAAGTATAAAAAGAGCAAGCAATCTTTCTTCATTATAGGGTGACAGGAGAAGAAGTTGAATCTCTTGAAGAGTAAGAGTTTTATAATTTTTAGCAATGACACGTAGCTGGGGAACAGTTATCCCCAAAAATCGGTCATGTTCTGCGTACTGTCCCGGAGCAGTTTTAAAAAAACGCGCTTGAGAAGGTGTAGATTCTTGAGCTATCTGCTGTAGTAAAATATGTATCTGTGTAGGTTTATCCATAAAGTTAGTGCGTTTAAAAGGTTTAATAACAGTAATAATTACGAAAGTGTAAGACTCTATTGTAGGAAGGCTGATACGTTCCTTGTTTTAAAGTTCTTATGAAAAGATGGTTAAAAGAGGAAAAAAGTAATCCTTTTTTTGTATCCGTTGTGCCCCGTCGGTACACTGTTCTCTTTCTTACGCGCGTTGTAATTATTACAGGAGTAAGTTTTTAACACAGAGTTCGTCTTGTAGGGGAAAAGTTAGCTGTCCTTTCGTTTTTCATGGTCAATAAGCCACTGTTTTCGAGTAATACCCCCTCCGTATCCTCCCAGGTTTCCATTACTATTAATAATACGGTGGCAAGGTATCACGAGTGCTATCTGGTTTGCTCCATTAGCATTAGCTACTGCCCGCGAGGCAGTTGGTTTACCCAAGGATGTTGCGAGTTCTTTATAACTCTTAGTTTCATTATAAGGAATTTTCATTAAGGCCTCCCACGTCATTTTTTGAAAACTACTTCCTAAAAGAACGAGGGGTGTCTTAAATTCTTGTAATTCTTTACTGAAATAGGCGTTAAGTTCTCGTTTAATCGATAGGAGTGGTTGAGTAATGCCGGGAATAATGGCACACTGCGCTCGTATTCTCAATCTTTCGATTTCACGTTCAAGTTCGCGTCTGCTTATAAATTCCAGAAGATACAGAGCTTTTTCATCAGCGATCGCAAGCATAGGCCCCAGTGGGGTATCGATCCATAAAGCGGAGAGAATCTTTGGGTGATCGTTAAGTCGTGTAGGAACTGCTCCCATAATTGAGGAAAAGGCATCTCTAAACCCACTGCTTGACTCATAACCTGTGGTAAGTTGTGCTTCAATAACGTGCGCGCCTTTCCTTATTTCTTTCATAGCAATTCCCATTCGACGGGCACGGGCATATTCAACAAAAGTCATGCCAAATCGTTTTTTAAAGTGGCGTCGTGCAGTTGATGCATCGACCGAGATTTTTTCAAAATCGCAGTCTTTCCATCGTTTTTCAGGGTTTTTTTCAATCGCATCGAGAAGAACAGTTATGAGTTCTGAAGCTGATCCTGGATGAGAGAGCGGACGACATCTCAAGCACGGCCTATAAGAAGCACGAATGGCCTCTTGTACGGTCTGGTAAAATTCACAGTTTTTAAAAAGTGGTTTTCGTGCTGGACACGTAGCAATACATACTATTCCTGTTGTAATGATTCCGACAAAGAATATCCCTTCATATTCTGTATTTTTATCAAGAAGTGCTTGATACCACTCTTGTTTAACTTCTTTGGTGAGCATTGAAATCCTGTGTTTATACTATAGGTATGGTGATGATCTTAAAATGTAGAGCTTATTTCTCTGCTCATAGTAGTTAGTATAGTGCTTTTTTTAAAACGTGCAGCCGAAATTCGTACATGGATATCAGATGAGGGATCTTTTAAAGGTCGTAGATGTTTTTATAAACAATCCTGCTTTATTGATTTATTTCAGATGTATTGAGGGGATTTTAGGAAACTATGTAAGAGAAACCGTTTGTTTGTATTCGTGTCGTTACAAGACTTAGTTAGAATAAACTACGGTTTTATGGCAGTTATAGAAGCGAGGTTTTTAACCAAAAAGCGTAGCTATAGCAAAAACCGAGGGAGTTGTTTTCTGGTAGACGGTTCTTTTTTTAAACTGCTGTACATAAAGTTTGAATAGAGAGTAAAGCTGCTATCGAAGTAAAGTTGTGCTTCGGGAAGGCAAAGAATAAGAGAGTGATTAAAAAGTGAAAATCCATGTGGAATTTGAACTAAACTATTGGAGGAGAGAGAGGGATTCGAACCCTCGATCCCGATCTCTCGAAATAACGGTTTTCAAGACCGCCGCTTTCGACCACTCAGCCATCTCTCCTTATATACTACGTCTTAGAGGAAGCTAATCCTCTAATGTTAATAGTACAGTAAAAAATTTATAAAAAGCAATAGTTTTCACTAAAATTTTTAGTTTAAAAAATTCAACTTTACCACACGGTTCTTTTTACACCAAACAGAGCTTACTTAGAAATGTATGAAGAAGCTTTTGTTATTATTTGAAGTTTGGAGGAGAGAGAGGGATTCGAACCCTCGATCCCGATCTCTCGAAATAACGGTTTTCAAGACCGCCGCTTTCGACCACTCAGCCATCTCTCCTTATGAGCAACGTGTAAGAGGAGCTAAACCTCTAGTTTTAACAGTACAGTAAAAATATTACAAAAAGCAATGATATTTATCGCGCTATACAAATTAAAGGAAAATTTGAGATGAATAATAAAAGCGAAAGGATTTTGTGAAGAAAATAAAGGATGGCTTCAAGCGGAGAAACAAATTCTAGAGGTAAATAGGTGAACTTTGGAGGAGAGAGAGGGATTCGAACCCTCGATCCCGATCTCTCGAGATAACGGTTTTCAAGACCGCCGCTTTCGACCACTCAGCCATCTCTCCAAACATACATATGGTGCGCCTAAGAGGAGTCGAACCTCTAACCTTCAGATCCGTAGTCTGACGCTCTATCCAATTGAGCTATAGGCGCCTCTATTTCAATGGTGGAGAAGGAGGGATTCGAACCCTCGCGCCCCGTTACCGAGACTCTTGCTTAGCAGGCAAGCGCTATAGACCACTCAGCCACCTCTCCAAAAAAACAAAATCGTATATACTTTAGTATATAGAAACTATATGGCTTTTACAACTTATTACATGTGAGCGACTACTATGACATGTGTTGTAACAGTAAAAGTTATTCCTAACTCGGGAAAAGTGTCTTTTTCTTTAGATTCATCGGGTCGCTTTAAGGTCCATCTTAAAAGCCTTCCAGTGGACGGTAAAGCAAACAAAGAGCTTTTGCAGTTATTTGCAAAAGCATTGGAAATTCCTTCTGCTGATATTAGTATAGTTTCTGGGTTGACGAGTCGATTAAAACGTTTAAGAATTACAGGGCCGTTGACGCTCAATGATGTTATGAGTAAACTCGGCTTTGCTCTACAAACTACTTTTTTAAAATGAAAGAATAGTATGCCTGTTTATTCGTGGAAAGGTACTGATCTTAAGGGGAAAATTCATACTGGTGTCTTCTCTGCTGAATCTTATAAAGAGCTTGAAGGAATACTTGAAAGAAGGTCTATAGGGCTTATATCTGCTCGTTCTGTTCTACGTACAACAGTATTTTCTTCTTCACTACAACAGACATTTTTTTCTCAACTTTCTTCTTTGTTACTGGCCCATATTCCTTTGTATGACGCTCTCATTATTATTGCTTCGTGTAATAAAGGAAGCTCCTTTGAAAAACTTGTAAGACAGCTTGCTTGTCTCATTGCAGAAGGGATGCCCTTGAGCGAGGCTCTTTTATTACATATGTGTGTTGATCAGCTGGCAGTTGTTGTTATTAGAACAGGTGAAAAAACGGGGGATATTGCTCATGCTTTAGAGCATATGGTTAAACATAAGGCTTTAATGGAGCTTTTTAAGAAAAAGTTATATGCCGCTCTCTTTGTTCCAGGTATTACTCTATGCTTTTTTATGATGAGTTTTATGGGCATCTTTCTCATTGTGATTCCTCGTTTTGAATTTTATTGTACCTCACTAGCAGCTCCCCTTCCTTATAGTACTCACCTTGTTATAGGGTTGAGCAGATATATACGGTCATGGAATTTTTTATACGGTTGTGGAGGCCTGGTTAGTTTTTTACTGCTGAGCTTTTTATATAGTCACTCAATACAGGGATACAAGGTACACATAGCGTTCCTCCTGAAGATTGCTCCTATAAGGTCCTTTTTAATTAAAGTATATACGACACAGCTTTTAAGGGGGCTGGCTTTTTTATTAGGTCGAGGGATTCCTCTTGTGCAGGCTCTTGAAGTGTGTGGCGCTGTCCAGAGTTCCGTTTTGGCACGAGAGGAGATAGCGGTTTTAAAAAATCTTGTTGAGCAAGGTAAAACTTTGTCTTATGCAGTTAGCTCAACTATATTTTCATCAGAGGAGCTCAATTCGTTTATTCTTTTGGGTGAATCTACAGGAAAGTTGAGCGCTATGATTGATAATGCGGCGACTGTTTTTCAGCATAAAGTATATAGTATAATCGACTGGTATATAGTTCTTATTAATCCAATACTTTTAGTGAGTATCGGCCTATTAATCGCGGGACTTATGTGTGCAGTGTATATGCCGCTTATTACTTTTCCTTTGTGTTTAGAACTTTAGTCCTCGATAAAACGAATTGACGAAGTTAACATCTTTATTATACTAAATAAGGAATAAACGTTAATTAACGTACTGAAATACGGTATATAAAAGCCGGGGTGGCGAAATTGGTAGACGCACGGGACTCAAAATCCCGCGGTAGCAATACCGTGTCGGTTCGAGTCCGACCCCCGGCACCAGGAAAGTGATAATGAATACTGAGTGCATTTTTTGTAAAATTATTACCGGTGAATTATCTGCAGATAAAGTCGCTGAATCTGATAATATTATTGTAATTAAAGACAAATTTCCTAAAGCTTCTGTTCATTATCTTATTATTCCCAAGCAGCATTATCGAGATCTCCTCGAATTAGATGATTGTTCCGTTTCAGGATCTCTTATACAGATGGCTCGGTCCCTTTCTGAGCACAACTCGGAGTTACGAGATTTCAAGCTGCTTATTAACAATGGATATTCTATGGGCCAGCGTGTTTTTCATGTGCATATGCATTTTTTGGCAGGATCAAAAATATCAGATTTTGAAAATTTAATTTAAATTATTGCATAATAGAATAATTGATTGTTACACTTGTAGAAATGGCGATAGTTTTTAACAATGAGGTAACAATGTCTAAAATAGTTAAAGTTTTTTTTATAGTAGCGAGTTTGGGTCCTGCTCTCTATGCCTCCAAAGAGGTTGCCTGTAAATGTAATAATAAAACGGTCACGACTCCAGATTGTGGAGTATGTGGTTCTGAAGGCGGCAAAATGGAGAAAACGCAAACAGGTGTATCATGTTTTTGCGAAAACGAGTTAAAGTTTCGTGAAATTTCTTGTGAAGAAGCGTGTGCTCAAAATAATGGCTGGTCAGGTGAATTTGTTGATCAGTGATAATGCTTGTTAAAATAGTGCTCAGTTTGAGCCAAAAACTGTTAAAATTGTCTGATTTTTAGCAGATATCAGCTACTGTACTGTAGGGAGTATCCTGTTTTCCCTTAGTAATCTTATTGTATAACTGCTCAGCTATTTAAAGGAAGTCTATCTCGTATTCTCGGCGAGAAGAGAATGCAAAGAGGACCTTGACGTATAAAAAAGATTGAATCGCTGCAGTGCCGTTGAGCGTTTATCGTATGCTTATGCGTTGAGAGGCCATAGAAATAGAGCACAGGATCTAAATATTTCAGTAGTTTTGACCTTTTTTATAAATTTTTCTGTAATTTTGTTTTTATAAGAAGATAAAAAACAGTACGCTTTCCTTTTAGGGAGATAAAGCGCACTGTTTTTTGTGCTTTTAAGTATATACAAATGGGAAGATAGAAAAACCAAGATGGTATTTTGTTATAATTTCTATTTTTTTTACTAGCAGTATTATAGACAGTCGCTCAGAAGTAGTCATACTGAATAATGATTGATGTAATCATGCAATACGAGAAAAAACTCCTTTTGACTGCGTAGAGGAATTTTCCTGTTTGGTAATCACTTTTTGCTTAAACTTTACAAGTTTGAATATAATTATTTAATTTTGTTGATTTCATAATTTCTGATATGAGATAATAAAAACTGTATAAGCGCTTATAAGTACTTACTCAAACACAAATCTTTCTAAAAGGAGAAAAGATGAAAAAACTCTTATTAACAGTGGCTGTGTTACTCAGCCCGATAGTGCTTGAAGCACGTCAGCATGGTCGTTATGGCCGTAATTCTGCTCGTTATGGTTCAGCATGTGGTACATCTGGATGCAGAACTGCTTGCCCAATGCCATGTGCAACTCCACGTGCAATGTCATGTGCTCCAGCAGAGTGTAATGAACCAACTCCACCAAGATGTTGCAAAACAATTATGGTTCCTGAAACAATCCAGGTTCCTAAGGTAGTTGAAGTTCCAGCTCGTAGAATAGTTATACCTCAACCAGATGTAATTGAGTATATTGCTCAACCACCAGTTGAAGTAAGAACTCCATGTCCACCAATCCCACAACCTGATATTATATCATATCGTTGTGTGCCTGATAAGATTGTTCACCATAAGCAACCGGATTGCATTCGTTACGAATGTCCTGCTGATTGTGATTAATCGTAAAGGTAGATTGGGTCAAGATCATTCACATGGATAATTGAAATTCAATAAAAGAAGAACCGGCCTGCTAACTAGTTAGCAGGCCGGTTCTTCTTTTATTGAATTTTTTTATTTTATAAAAGCACGTCCGTAAAGAAACTCTCTCTGTAGAAAAAATGGTCTCCTATCTCTTGCATTGAAAGATTTTTTTATAATTACCTTTTTGCAAAAAAACGAAAAAATGAGTATGCTCGAAACACACTATTGTAGAAAAAAATGTGCTGCCCCTGAGTGCAGCACCTCTGTATGTGCGTTTCTATGGTTGTAATCCCGCCTTTGTTTTTCAGAGAAGCAATGAGCTCTTTGGGGCAGTGGGACTTTGGTTATCCTTAAAAGCTGAACAGTTTTAGATGAGATGTATAGTATGAGATTTTTAACCGTAGTAGTAAGTATTCTTTTTTCATTTTTTTCTACCGCGATTATGAGCTATATCGCCATGGCAACTGTTATTGGTCCGTGGATAGAAACTACTCTCGTTTTGGCAGGGTTGCTTATTTTTTATGGTTTTAAAAGATGGTATTCAGACAAGCTTATTCTTCGTGGATTAGGGCTTTCAACAGCGGCCGGAGGAATAGGCGGCATACTTGCGACAGGATGTGGCTTTTCTTTCCCAACACTTTTTTTCATCGATAATGGGACATTTTGTACATTGCTACATAATCCCTTTTTATGGGTTTTCACTGTGGGATCTTTAGCATTTGCTGCTGGGTCTCTGGGGCTGGTTGCTGCTCATGTATTTGAGCATTCGCTTCTGGTAAAACAGAATTTGCCTTTTCCTATAGGTGAACTGGTTTATAAAATGATGAATGCAGCTGATAGTATGCAAAAGGCATGTATGTTAGCAATGGGGCTTGTAGGTACAAATCTATTTCTCTTTATAAGGAGTTTAATTCCTTTTTTAAGTAAACCTTTAGTGCTTCTCTCCAAGCATTCATGGAGTATTATAACAGTTCCTCACATAGCAATGCAGACAGATCTTCTTCCTATGTTTTTAGCTATTGGATTTATTACGGGGCATGTGATAGCGATACCTCTACTTCTTGGTATGCTTGCCAAGATATTTTGTATTGAGCCGTTATATAGGATGTATCCATTAGTGCATTCTTTTTTGTCAGATTATGGAATATCTCAGTATCTAGGAACTGTTTCTGCAAGTAGCTCGCTTTCGCTTCATGATTTTACTATTGCGTTTTGTAGCGGTATGGTTCTGTATGGTGCTAGTATGAGCTTTTTTGATCTACCTCGAACTGTTTTATCTGCTTATAGAAATATGTTTAAGAAAGAGGATAACGCTCACGCTGAACCAGAATCACATTCAGGTTATCCTTTTCCGTGGTTGTTAGTGGTAGCAACGGTAAGTATTAATCTTTCGGTTTTTTACTATTTTCAATTTTCCTTGCTTGCTCAACTGTATCTTCTGGTGTTCACTTTTATCTGTACCTATCAAATGCTTTTAATTGCAGGGAAGATAGGGTTAGCCCCTTTAGGTCGTTTTGCAACTTTTGTTCTAGTTCCGGGTATGTTTATGTTTGGATATACTCCTCTTCAGATAACACTTGTTTCGATGTATGTCGAAATAGCGGGAGGTGTTGCATGTGACGCTCTTTTTGGAAGAAAAATGGCTCACCTTGCAGGTATTGATCGTGAATCTATACACCTTTTTCAGTGGCTCGGTCTACTTATTAGTTGTATTGTAGTGGGTATTGTTATGTGGATTTTTATTAATCATTTTGGTATTGGCCTTGAACCAGGAGCTCTTGCTTCTTCAAAAGCAGCTTCGCGCGCGTTACTTGTTAATGTTAAAAGTTTCGATGTAACTATTCTAGGATTAGGCATACTGTTTGGCTATCTTCTTAAGATGATTCGTGTTAATGCTGTATTAATGCTCGGTGGTATTTTGATGTCTGCTGATCTTTCAACGATGCTTGTTTTAGGGGGGCTTTCTACCTATTTAGTGGCCGATAAAGAACGTTATTATCCTCTATGGTCAGGCGTTTTTGCTGCAAATTCCCTATGGATGCTGGTAAAAGCATTTTTTTGATAGTACTATCAAAAATTTTTACTGCTCTGTATTTGCCTGGATAAGATTAGCTTCAATAAACTGAAGAATGTCTCCATCAAGAATCAGTTCTGGTTGTTGAGATTCAAGATCTGTTCTGTGATCTTTTACTAATTTATAAGGGTGGAGTATATAAGACCTAATTTGTGATCCCCACTCTATTTTCTTTTTTTCTAGCGCGGCTTTTTTGGCATTTTGTTCATCTTTCTCTTTCTGAACAAGCTTAGCCATAAGCATTCTCATTGCGATCTCTTTATTTTGACCTTGAGACCGTTCATTTTGACACTGTACTACAATCCCTGATGGATAGTGAGTTATACGTACGGCTGAGTCGGTTTTGTTTACATGCTGTCCTCCAGCCCCGCCCGCTCTATAGGTATCAATTCGTATGTCGTCTGGGTTAATAGTAATCACTGCCTCAGGAACTTCTGGTGCAACCGTAACTGCTGCAAAGGAAGTATGACGTCTTTTGTTCGAGTCATACGGCGAAATACGCACCAGGCGATGGACGCCCGCTTCTCCTTTAAGAAGACCATAGGCATTTTTCCCTTTTACAAAAAGCGTTGCAGATTTAATGCCTGCAGCTTCACCTACTTGGTAATCGAGAATAGAGGCATTCATATTTTCACGTTCACAAAAACGTATATACATTCGTAGAAGTATTTCCGCCCAATCTTGCGATTCGGTTCCACCAGCTCCTGAATTAATATTAAAGAAACAGTTACTATGATCAGCTTCTTCCTGTAATAAAAGATTTATTTTAAAACGGGAGACGCTTCGTGCCCAGATGTAAATATCATCGCGAAGCTTTGTAAGTTCTGATTCATCCGTTTCAAAAAGATCTATCAACTCTCTTAAATCATTATAGGATTTGAGAGTATCAGTATACTGGTCCCGTTGTAATCGAATTTTTTGAAGTTGTTTGGAAATGTCTGTTTGTTGAGGATTTTGCCAGAAGTTTTCTTCAATACTAAGAGCATGCAATCTTTGAAATTCTCCTTCAAGGCCGGAGTTTTGCCAATAAGTCTGAATAACCTTGAGGTCCGGTTCAACACTTTTGATCCGCTCTCGTAAATCGTCTACTAACATCTGATTTTTCTCCTTGACTATGATTATTTTTATTATATCGAATGTTATTAAAAACTTCAATGTCTCTTAAATAATGTTCGAGAGTAGAAGTTCTCCTTTGTTCTTAAGTCGATTAAGAGCTTCTACATTTTTAGAGTTTCGTTTTTTGAAACAGATGTAAGGTAATGTCCATTATTTCTTACGATCGCTATACAAAGTGTGGATTTACACCGGCACCGGTGATAAGTGAATTAATTAATGAGCCTATTGCCTAGTTTGAAGGATTGTCGTAGGGGGCGGTGGATATCAACCCATCAGTAGTAGTGCTTTTTTATTAAAGCACTAACTTTAAACTATCCAATTCTAAGAGAGTCCAAACTCTAATCAATTAGGCACTAATGAATTAAGTCCTTGTGAAGATAATGAATCAGGACTTATATAAGGATTACAGTACGTTGAGCTCACGCAGTTTTATGGCAACTAATTCTGTTTCATCGGCATTAAATTGGATTCCTTCGATGCCAAGGCGAGCCGCCGTTGTTATATTATCCTTTTGATCATCAATAAAGAAGCAAGATTCGGGGGTGATTTTTTGCGTATCTAGAAAATAGTTAAAAATCTCCTCGTGAGGCTTCACATATCCGGCTTCAGCTGAGATAAGGATGTGGTTTAGTTTAAAGTAGGAAAAAATAGGATCTTGATATTTCTTATATATGAGGTCGAATGATTCTTTGTCCCAGTTTGAAATAATATAATTAACTGTTTTTTGAGCATGAGAGGTCTGTTTTAGGATCTCTACAAGTCCCGGTATCATTATGAAGCATCGTGCAAGGCAATAAGGATCAAAAAAAGTTTCAATAATCCGTCGTGCTTGCGAGAGTTGTTCTGAGGAATGAGTTTGGTTTTTTTGAGTCCATTTATCAAAAAAAGTGAGTGCTTTGTGTGATGCGTCACCAGAAGAAAGTTTCCCTGCTAAAAAAAAACATACTATTTCAGGGAGGGGCTCGCCTGCAGGATTACGTATAATGGTCGAGTTTTGTTCGTTTTGTTTTCCAAGCTGATTCATCACGGTAAGAGCGATCGTATCTAAAGGAGAGGGTTTCTTTTTACCTGACCATAGATAAAATAGTAAAGAAGAGTCGGCTGCTTCTTGCGTAGTAAGATGCTCGCTTGATGATTTAAGAAGAGTTCCACTTAAATCCCATATAATATTTTTCTTGAGTTGGTTGTGTATCATTGCTACATTTTTTAAAGTGTAAAAGTTATCAAATTTTGATAAGCATATCATTAGAGAAATAACTTTTTCAACACTACCTTCGTTGTATTAAAGGAAAGAAGGCTTATGCGTCTCTCTGTAGAAGTCTTTTTAATTATAATAACTGTTATCTCTATAAGGAAAGAAGATGAGTATGAAAAAAGGAAAGTTGTTTGTGGTCTCTGCTCCTTCCGGAGCTGGCAAGACTACCTTAGTAAATGAAGTTTTAAAGACCTTTAAAGAGCACAACATACAAAGAGTTGTGACATTTACTTCTAAAAAACCTTCTTTATGTGAAGTTTCAGGAGTTGATTATCATTTTGTTTCCGAAGAAGATTTTAAAGCAAAGATTGAGCAGGGTTTTTTTGTTGAATATAGCACCGTTTATGGAGCATATTATGGTTTTCCTAAATCTGCCCTGTATCTAATTGAAGAGGGGCTCTCTTTCATAGCTATTGTAGATAGAGCAGGAGCAGTATCTCTAAAAGCATATAAAGAAGATGCTATTTTGGTAGCAATTAGGCCTCCTGATAAAAAAGCATTAGCTGAAAGATTAAGCTTGAGAGCACGTGATACAACTCAAGAAATAGAGTTTAGATTGGGTCTTGCTGATGAAGAATTTTTTAATGAAGAAGATGATAAATTGTATACCTATGTTATAGTGAACGATCAGTTTGAGAAAGCTCTTGCTATCTTTAGACAGTTGATAGTACGAGAGCTTGCAGAGATTGAACTTTCATAGGGAGGATGGCTAAACCATAAGTACAGAGTGAGCTTTTTATTTATAATTCTTGAAGACAATAATGCTTATAGGAGAGAGCTAACTAAAGAAAGAAAGAAGTAAACGAGATACATTTGAAAATTAGATAAAAAAAGGTTGACATAGGTTAAAAATAGGGTATAATTTTAAACACTTATCTCAATAAGTAGTGAGTTGAAACGCAAGAAACCTTGTAAAAAGTATTAACGTATCTAATGCTTTACACGTAAGTTGCGAAATCTCTACTGTGTATGTTTTTTTATTTTGACATATATGAGTGAATGATTCGTGATTAAGATTAAAGGCGGTAGATTGCTGGCTTTGTAATGAATAGTGGATTCATTTAATCTGACACTAATTTATAGAAAAAAGTTGTTTTTTTTCTTAGTTACTGTATGATTAGTTAAAAGCAAGTAAAAAAGCAATTTAGAAAGCTTAATCAATAATAAGTTCATTTATTTCTTGCTTTTATTGGCAATTGATGTAGAATTAATTGTGAGCAAGTTAAGGTGTTGACTTGAAATGTCCCGTTATTAATTATCGATAAAAAATTTGTATGAAATTGTTGCTTTTATCAATAATTCGTATATAATTAATTGTAGATAGATAAAAAATTTGATTTGAAATATTTAATTATTAATAAGTGCATTTACTTCTTGCTTTTATTAGTATTTAAGGTATAATTAATTATAGGTAAATTAAGCGGTAAGTTTGAAATATCTTATAACCGATTATTGAGAATAAAGTTGTTTAATTTAGTTGCTTTTATCAATAATTCGTATATAATTAATTGTAGATAGATAAAAAATTTGATTTGAAAAATTAGTTATTAATAAATGTGATATTTTATTAGTAATCATAAAGTTATTCTTTGAAATTTTCGGAAAATTTAAAAACCTTTGATCTTGTAGATCGACTTCATTTAAAAAATGAAATTCATTTGAAAAAATGAAAATTTTGCGATGGAGAGTTTGATCCTGGCTCAGAATAAACGCTGGCGGCGTGCTTAACACATGCAAGTCGAGCGAGAAAAGTCTTCGGACTTAGTACAGCGGCGAACGGGTGAGTAACGCGTAGGAATCTGCCTTTTAGTGGAGAATACTCTCGAGAAATCGAGGTTAATACTGCATAAGTCTTGTAAAAGAGAAAGATGGCCTCTTTGCTGTCGCTAAAAGATGAGCCTGCGTACTATTAGCTAGTTGGTAGGGTAAAGGCCTACCAAGGCGATGATGGTTAGCCGGCCTGAGAGGGTGTACGGCCACACTGGAACTTAGATACGGTCCAGACTCCTACGGGAGGCAGCAGTGAGGAATATTGCGCAATGGGCGAAAGCCTGACGCAGCGACGCCGCGTGGAGGATGAAGGTCTTAGGATTGTAAACTTCTGTTAAGCGGGAAGAAAAGTAAGATTTTAATACAATCTTATTATGACGGTACCGCTAGAGAAAGCACCGGCTAACTT
>JACDFK010000134.1 GCA_013815795.1 Candidatus Babelota bacterium
TCTTGCTTATATGATTCTTCAATTTGAACGAAAAAAGAATAAGTTCAAAAACCCAGAAAGAGCTCTTTATCACATTAAGCACCAAACAAACATTCCCTTAAGTATTCATTTAGAGCGTGCTAATCAAATTTTTCGTAATAACGAGGCTTCTCATGAGTAAGTCCTGTTCTTATGCCTAAAGCCACTGGATATATTATGTCAATACGATCTTTGGGCAGGCGTTCAACCGTTGGACTGTATAGGCCAAATATCTAATGCCATTATAGGCTCAGTTCCTGATCATCCTATATTAGAAGACTGTATTCGTACTATTAAAGACAACTGGTATGCATTTGATTCTTCAGAGGTTAATAATATTGTTTACAGAGTGGGACCAGGACATTTTCAAGTATCTTTAATGAAATTTATTGAGGATCCATCACTACATTTTATCGTTTTCCCCTCCAGCTTCTTTTATTCACTCGATATTCGAGATAGAGTTGAAGGGTTGAAAAAATCTACTAATCAAGGCTGGAAAGCTATTAAATCACTCACTAAACCTGAAAGTTTTGCTGTGCATTGCTGAGCTGGATCTTGGTGGGGAAATAAACAGAATGACGAAATGATCAGATAATAAAACAACACTACTCACTACACCGTTTGTAGATTAACACATAAAGTAACGAGCAAGAGGTTAGCTCATTACTTTATGGGTATTTATACAGAAGAGCTCGCATACGGGATGTCTATTTGCTTGTTCATAGCCACAACGGGTTTAGGTACTATCAGCTTAACAAACTAAAATATAATGCAAGAGAACTACGTGCTCGCCTAATAAAATTGCGCATATAATGATTTTATTGTCTCATCATTTTCTCACAATAGAACTTTTATCAAAAATATCAAAGAATAATAGAAATTTCTTGCATGTTTTTGGCATGGCCTGATAATGTTAAGATTGAGCCTACTAGATATAGCAAAACGCTCAAATTTTATGATAGCCTAAACCGAATAGCCCTCTTTTAACTGAAAGGTATTTTTTATGTATTTAAACATAAAAGCTTTAAGTATTCTTCTACTTTATAGCTCTCTCTCTGTATGCCATCCTACTGTACATACTAGTACAAACGCTGAAGAAATTTTTACTACTATTTTTCATCAAAATTTTTGGGCTGATGGAGATTCAAAGGAATCAGTATCTGGCGCGGGATCGAGCTTGAATGCAACAGAGCCTATAAGAAAAAGTTTACCAGAAGTTATAAAAGAATATTCTATTACTTCAATTCTGGACGCTCCTTGTGGCGACTTCCACTGGTTAAGCACCGTTGATCTTGGAAATTGCTTTTATATGGGAGTTGATATTGTTAAGCCCCTCATCGAAAAGAATACAAGCTTATTTTCTCGAAATCTAAGATTATTTATGCATATGAATGTTATTACTGATCCATTACCGAGAGTAGATCTTATTTTATGTCGTGACCTATTCATACATCTTGACTATGCCTCAGTATTTGAAACTTTAAGAAATTTTAAAAGAAGCGGTTCTCGATACCTTTTAGTTACCATGCATCCTTACACTCAAGAAAACAAAGATATCTCTATGGGAATGTGGCATGGCTTAAATTTTGAAATAGCACCTTTTAATTTTCCTAAACCACTTTTATTACTAGATGATAAAGAGGGTTATGCGTGCCATGATCAAGTTACCAGTAAATTCCTAGGGTTATGGCGTCTTGAAGATCTTCCTTTATAAAATTTTATAGAGAAATGAGTATAGCAATTTACTTATGAATAAAAACTGCATGAAAAGCATGCTCTGCTGCCTCATAGAGATTTCGCTTGCAGCTGGGAAGCGCTTTTCTAATATGATGTTTTATTTGTCTATAGGATTAAAATCAGGTGAATAGGCTTGTAAATAAAGCAGATCGCAACCAGCGCTTTTTTCAATAAGAGCCTTAATGTTTCCGTTCTTATGAAAGCTCGCATTATCCATACTAATAGTTTGGCCTGGTTTAACCACGGGAAGCAGAACTTCAAGTAAATAGGTTTCAAAGACTTCTCGATTACAGCTTCCCTCAAAGACAAACGGTGCTTTAAGAGTATTTTCATGAAAAGCACTTATAATTGAAAGTCTTTTCTGCC
>JACDFK010000020.1 GCA_013815795.1 Candidatus Babelota bacterium
TACTTCTGCATAGTATAATTTTTCCTCACCCATCTTCTTTTTACCAACCATTGTATCGATCAGCTCACCTTTGTTAGGGGCATTCAAGCTAGATATCTGTTGCTCATTATAAGGCACAAATGCCTCTTGTAATGAATAAAAAGCGTGATATACAATATCGGAAAAGGAGTCAGTCATAACCGACTGATGTGCATTTTCAAGCACATATTTTTTACCTGAGTAGTACCCTGCCATAAAAATAAAAAAAGAGCTTATGATACCAAATGCGGTCACATAACTTACTTGATGTTGAGTTACCTCTAAACGTTTAACCGATTCAGAAGGTTGATTATGCGAGTTCATTGTATATGCTTTCTTTATAACTCTTTATCTTAATTTTTCAAATTTGAGTACCATTAAAGAAACACCTTTTATACCTACTTTTCAAACTTTTTAAAAAGATTTAAAAAGCACGCTATCGTCAATAAGTTGTTCGAGTATGGAACCGTTATCCCCTTCTCCAGTCAGGTTTAATTCTACAATTTTTTTAATAAAATTTCCATGAGGATCATGATTTTCAAGTTTTTTTTTCAACATACGCCAAAATATAAGTTGTCTTTTTGCATAATTACGAGTTTTCTGACTGATAACAGCCTCAAGCTCATCGCGTACACTGTCTTCGCCTGCAGCGATATACTTAACGATATCGGGATACCCTATCAGTTTTTTTTCCAACAAAAACTGTTTCCAGTGATCATCCAACGAGCGTACTTCTTCTATCCATCCTTGTTCTAACATTATAAGAACTCGTTCATTAATACGAGTATACAGATCAGCAACATCGCGCGTGAGATAGTAAAAATGACAAGTTCCCGGCGCTAGAAATACCGGTATGCATTCTGAGGGTTTTTTCCCTTGAGTATACCATAATGAAAGAGCACGCTCTATTCTATAACGATCTTGAGGATGAAGTAAACGTGCACGTTCAGTATCGATGGTATCCAACTCTTGCCATAAATCCAAGGAACTTTTATTCTGCCAAGAAACCGGCAATTGCTGTTCAGGAGAGGCGGCCATGGGGGGAAAAAACAGGGATGAAATATAAAAACTAGAACCTCCTACAATGACGGGTATCACATTACGTTCCCATAAGCTGTGCATTATTGAAACAACCTGTTCGCGCCATTGAGAAACAGTGTAGGAAGTAGGTGCTTTAAGAACATCAAAAAGATGATGCGGTATAGCAGAATCTTTATAAAGAGGCTTTGCTGTTCCGATAGTAAGTGGCTCATACAGCTGACCTACATCCGCATTAATAATCTCATAAGGATGCGCTAGAACAGAATATAAACGATCTACAAAGTCGGTTTTACCCACTCCCGTTGGTCCAGAAACAATAATAAAATTATTCACCGTAAAACCTCTCGTATATCTATCTAAAAACATAATTCAGACTTAAATAACCTGAAGTTGATTATCACCCTCCTTTATAAGTAACCATTACACATAAAGACTCAACTCAGTTATTCTTTGTTCTTATTACTACTTTATAAAACTTTATCATAACTTTTGATCTTTCAGAAAAGGTCTCATAAAACCTAATCCACTCAGTTTGCCCAGACTTAATTGGTGTAAGCAATAAAGCTGCTCAACTAATTGCTACCCCCAACTGAAAAAAAAATTTATACCTATCCTACACCTTCAATAGTTTCAATAGTATCAGACGATAAAAAAATAAGCATTTTCATGAGAAAAATTATACTTAAACAGAAAGTAAAAGGGACTATTTTTAATGTATCTTAGAAGCTTTATATTACCGCTTAGGACATTGAACTTCAATACTATGCTAATGCAAATTTAGCCATTAAAATAGAAAATAATTAAAGCACTTTTTAACTATACTATTTTAACTATAATAATCATATTTGAAACTTTATATATATTTTTTATAAAAATATATACTTTTTTATATATAAATGTTAAGCTATTAGTAACAGGGCATACCTTTTAAGGGATGTGAGGATCCGAAATCACCTATAAAAGTTCCAAGAATCTAAACATTGTATCAGTTCACGAGAATTTAGCTCTCATGAAACTATAAGTGCAACGAAATCTGAAAATGAAACTATTAGTAAGGAAAAACTTCCTTGTGGTTGGGGACAATTACTAACCCGAAACCGGCTTTAAAAATGAGCACTAAAAAGAGTATCATAAGCTCTTTACTCACAGAAGGCAGAAATAAAACATAAGCAGTCTTGAAATATTTCATACTTTTCACGTGTAAACTCAATAAAAGATTTTTCCAGAGTATATATCTCGATATAACAAAAGATAGACACATAAAAACATTCTAATAACATAAGGAAGACCATGAATTCAGTAATAAACAATACAGTAAAAAAATTACGATTTTTAGGAGTACTTGCAAGCATCATCTTAGGAGGATCAATAAAATGCATGGAGGAGCCTAAAAAAAATCCTTTTCAATATCTTCCTCAGGATATTACTCGTAATATAACATCTCTTTTAATGGAAACAACGCTAGGATATGATTTTTTTCCTTTTAAACAACTAGCGGGAAAAAAGCAAGTTAGTTCTGTAGCATTCAGTCCTGATGGGAAAACTGTTCTGAGGGGATCTTGGGGGGAAAAAACAGCACTTCTATGGGATATTGAGACAGGAAACCAATTAAAAGAGTTTAAAGGTCATATAAAAGGTATTAGTTCAGTAGCATTTAACCCTACGGGTAAAACTGCTCTTACAGGATCATATGATGATACAGCAAGCCTATGGAATATTGAGACAGAAAACCTGTCAAAAGAATTCAAAGGGCGCCAAGGGCTCTTAGACTGGACCTATTCAGCAGTCTTTAGCCCTACCGGTAAAACTGTTCTTACGGGATCATCTTATAATATCGCTCGTCTATGGGATATTGAGACAGGAAAAAAGTTAAATGAGTTCAGAGGACACACAGATCATGTTAAATCAGTAGCATTTAGCCCTAATGGAACTACTGCTCTTACAGGATCATCCGATAGAACAGTTCGGCTATGGGATATTGAAACAGGAAAGCAGTTAAAAGAACTTAGAGGACACACAAGTTATGTTAACTCAGTAGCGTTTAGCCCTGATGGAAAAACTGCTCTTACAGGATCATCGGATAAAACAGCCCGTCTATGGGATATTGAGACAGAAAACCAGTTAAAAGAGCTCAAAGGCCATACAGGTGCTATTAATTCAGTAGCATTTAGCCCTGATGGAAAAACTGCTCTTACAGGATCATCGGATAAAACAGCCCGTCTATGGGATATTGAGACAGGAAACCAGTTAAAAAAGCTTAGAGGACACACAGATGATGTTAATTCAGCTGCATTTAGCTCTGATGGAAATACCATTGCAACTGGATCTAGTGATCAAACTATTATTTTATGGAAACGCTCTGCGAGCTCCGGACTCTTAACTCAAAAAGCGCGACCAGAATCTGCTATGAAGCTGGGTACTGAAAAACAGCTTCATAAAATCTTCATACCCACAGGGCAGAAATAAAACATAAGCAGCCGTAAAATATGTATACTACTCACTGGGAAGCTGAATATAAAGGTTTTTCCAGTGAGTATACACCTTGATAAAAAGATAGAATGTGTACAAAACCGTTCTCATAAAAGGAAGGAAACTCCTGAATCTGAGCATAAAAAACCATTACTTTAGAATGCGCTAGAACAGAAGGTAAACGATCTACAAAGTCGGTTTTTCCCACTACCGTTGGTCCAGAAACAATAATAAAAGGATTCACGGGAAAACCTCTCTTATATCTTCAAATACAAGATAACCTTAAACATGAAAGCTCATTCATGCCCCAGTTTTTCCATTAACCATTACAAGGGGTTAACTCTTTTGTTTTTTAATACTCTAGTATAGTAAACTATACAAAATAAAAAGTGGTATTTCCCAAGCTCAAAAGCCTAGCAAACACCACTTTTTATTTTTTTAGAATTTTTAAATTATGAACAGGGCCTATAAACATTCGGTGCAAGAGGTATCTTTTTGAAAAAAGCAATCCTTTTAGAAACTCGAACTATTTTCTGTAACAGAATTTTTCTGCACATGTCCTGAACAGAGTGAACGTAAGTGCTCGATCGTTTTTTCTTGACCCAGCTCCTCAACTAATGATATCTCTTCAACAAGAAGCCCTTCAATCTGCTGCAACAAATGCTTTTCACCAAAAGAAAGTTCTTTATACATAGCAATATAGTGCAAATCACGATAAATTTCAGAGAGATCCTTAAGATCACCACTTTTTAATTTAACCTGATACTCTTTATTCCTCTTATTCCAGTTACTCGCCGTAAATTCAGCATAATTAATCTTGCGAGCGGGTGCCATAAGAGATCCAAATACATCTTTAATGTATTGAGACGTGCTTAATGGTCGCAATCCAACAGCTTCAGCGTTGTCCGTCGGAACAAGAACTGTCATATCCTTATTAAGAAAAATGAGTTCATAAAATGAGGCGTCTTTTCCACCAATAACCTTGGAAAAAATACGGTCTATTTTTGCAACACCATATCCGGGATAGACAACCTTATCATATAAGCGAAACATTACCAACCTCCCTTATATACAAGGCTTATTGACCTGTAAGAATATTACTAATTATTAGTATATCATTCATTTTCGGTTTATACTAGTGGTAAAAAATAAGTAACAACCAACGAAATCTATGAAAAGTAACATTACAAGACCCTCTGCTCAAATCCCTTATATAGCTTTTTTTAAAAAGGGACTTTACTGGAATCTTTTTGATTCTGTAAGCTCTCAAGGATTAGTAATTCTTTTTCATATTTTATTAAGGTCTTTCTATGGTACACATTTACATGGTAAAATGGGATGTCTATTATCAGTATTTTATATAGGAATAGTTCTATGCAATGGAGGGCTAGATCAGTCATTGGCGCCTTTTTTGGAAGAATTTACAAAAAACAGACCTGCTTTTCGATCATTCTTTTACACCGTCTTACTTCCACAAATAGCAATTGTGAGTATAAGTGCCGCTCTTTTTT
This sequence comes from Candidatus Babelota bacterium, assembly GCA_013815795.1. Taxonomy (GTDB): domain Bacteria; phylum Babelota; class Babeliae; order Babelales; family Babelaceae; genus PRDV01. The sequence continues at coordinate 5,040 of JACDFK010000020.1, forward strand.
TTCTGGGTTATTTCTTTTTTTTCTCATCGCATGAAAGTTTTTTTACTCGATTTCCTGACATTAGTCCTCCCTTTTTTACCCTGCTCTGTGCTTCATTCCTTTTAGAAAGCCTCCGAAAGACCTGTCGAACATTTTTACAACTTATTTTTTATAATCAGTTAACTGCGCTTGTTGAGACAGGAAATATGATCGTTTTTATACTCCTTATTGTAGGATTCTATGTACTTCAGATACCGCTGTCGCTTCTTTCCTTATGGATAATCTTTAGTGCGCTCGTTGCTTTACAACTTGTTATTCTCATAGGAGGAATACTAAGATTTTATTCTTCATTGCCAGCTGATGTTACAAAACAGCCGGCACCCAAGAACGCTCTTCGAATGATAAAAACCCGAGTTTTTACGTGGGCAAATCAGTCGGTGTCCCAATTTTTTTCCGGTAACATACTAGTTCCTCTGTGCGCACTTCGATTTGGAATTGAACAGGCAAGTCTTATGAAAGTCATAAGCACTATTTCTCAGTGGGTAACTCTGATATCTCACAAAACCTTTGGAATATCGAGTAATGCACTTTTTGCTCATCTGAAATCCCGCTCTTTAGAAACTCAACAGAATGCTTTTTCCTATCTTTCCTCCCTTCTTAATCAGGCCTTATACTTTCTTTTCATTTTTTTACTTATCAATGGGAAAAAAATTACTCTTTTACAAATAGATCCTGCTGCCACTATTTCCTGGTCATTGCTTTACTTTATGATTCTTAATAGTTTCCTTGAGAGCCTTTTTGTTCTGTATGAAAAATGGTACATATTCGAAGAAGAAGCCTTTTATATTTTCTTCTTTAATGTGACAAGCTTTAGTTTACTTTATCTTTTTATTATCTCACTTCACTCTCCCCTTTCCATCGCCCTTAGTATTCTTGGACTCCGAACGCTTACTTTACTGAGTATCACATTTTTCTCATCATATCGGTGGCACATTTGGCCTTCCTTTGCGCCACGAGCAATAACTCTTACTATTGCAGTACTGGTTTCATCTTTTTTATATATTATTATATAAAACACACCACCCTCCTATAAAACTCTCGCTTTTGTCTCCCCTTAGATACCCTGAGCACATAAACATCAGGAATGAAATCTCATAAATATCAAGCTCAAGTAGCTAATTTCTCCCTACAATGAGGTTAAAACTCTACAATACACTTCAAAAAAAGGTAGTTTTAGCAAGAACATAATGAAAAGTTTGCAATGGAGCCTGCTCTAGAAGGAGATTCTCACCCTTCAATTGAAGATTATGCTTTAAATGCTCTTTTCTATACTCAAGAAAACCGTGTTATAACCAATGATTTTACTGTTCGATATAAACTTAAAATTTTTCAATTAGAAAGACTAAAAAATCTGATTATTCGACTTAAAGATTTCGTGACAATTTGTGAGCAACTTGATGGAAAAATTACCATACTCATGAGAAATAATCAGTTAATATTTAAAGGAATTGAAATGCGGATGAGAAAGAAAATAAGCCCTATAGATCATGTATTACAGGAAAACAAGGTATCACATAATAAAATAACCACAACTTATCCCTTTATGGGAGTGTAATTCAGAAAACCGAAAGTTTTTATGTTGTTAAAAACCGGAACTTTTCACTTTGATTTGCCCGTATCAAGCCTTAATAATTAGGCTATAGAGATATCTTGCATTTTGAGGCCATCGTAAAATTTTTGTTAAGAAAAGCCCGCCATTAAGAACAGGAAGAGGGATTTTGTGATAGAGAAGCTAGTGCTGCTATTTTCCTTGTGTTAATAGTTCTTCAAGGTGCTTAATAATAGCGCTATATTCATTAGAAGAATCTAATTCTTTAAGAAAATCACACAGAATCTTTCTTAATGAAGAACTTATATAGGTATCGTTTTGGTTGGCATCATAGGACTTAAAACACCTATGTATACACACCCACGAATCACGGGTGTAGCTATACTGGAAAAAACCTACTTTTTTCTTTCCTTGATCATCGATTATCTCTCCAGGGATGCTTACCTGAATGAGATTGTTTACTCTTTCAGCGATTCCATAGGAGTGTAAAGAGGTATCGACGTGACGACTAAAAAGGTGATCGAGATCTAATTTCTCTCTTATCGAGATATCATAGTTTTCATCATTACATAGTATATGGGGGGACCCATACTCATTTGTAGCTACTGTATAGTCATGACCCTCTAAAGAATCTGCTAAAGCAAATACAGTTTTTACTCGAGTGGAATCCACAGTTTTTGTGCAATTTTTCCAAACAGTTTGAGCTTCTTGTAACTCTTGAGGTACAAATTTTCGCGCATTGAAGAGAGAAATGGTGTATGGCTTGGATTTTTCAAATAACGAGTTGATAGTGCGTATCTTTTTTGTTTTTTTATGCTGTATAGTTTTATAGCTTGTGTGGTCTGGAGAATTAGTTATGTTTGAAAGTGCACTCACAGAGAGGATTGAACTAGAATATATATCTTCATCAGAGCTCTCTTCATCATTAAAATCTCTTGCTGTAGAATAGCGACTATCTTTTTTTTCTGTAGTAAGTTTAAAACTGAATGGATTATCAGTATAGCCGTTGAATTGTAATAGATTTGTAAGATCTTGTTGCTTAGTGGTAACGGTAAGCAGTGTTTCAATGTGTTCAAGAGGTAGCCCAACTCGTTTATTAATCAATTCAATCAGTTCATTGTATAAAAATATAAGTGAAATATCTTTGGTGGTGGTAGAAAGTTCAAGTGCTTTCTTTATATTAATAAAGGCGGTTTTTTGAAGATTTGTACAATGATCTTTCTCATCAAAGATGATCGATTCTTTTATTTCTAGGTTATCATAAGATTTGTTTAAAGAACGTTTTAAAAGTGTTTGAAGATAGTCTTGTTTCGTTATTTTATAAACGCTTAAAAATAATTTAAGATCAATTATTTTGATTCCCCAGTATTTGGCAAGCTGGACAGTCTTCGCCCAGGAGGAAGTGGTGTCTTTCGTTGCATTCTCTATATTCCTAAGGAGATGTATTATAGCAGAAAGAGGTAGTTGATACACTATACCGTATTCTTGAGCGATTGATGGCATTAGTAGAGCAGCACGTAGGTAGCACAAAGCTCCGAATTGTTTGAGTAAGAGCTTTTCGTCGTTAGTGAGAATATAATTCTTATCAAAGAGATTCGAGAGTTTTTGACCTAGATGTTCTTGATCGTCCAATTTTTTAAGTAAGCAGATAATTGAACAATACGTATCGGATTTTGTTTCCGCACACGCTTTGTAGGCCGGTATTGAATGATTGCAGATTATGCACTGTTTTAATGAATGATTTTTTTTGTTCAAGTAAGTTATAGTAACATCTTTATTTAGTAAACGAGGAGCATCATTAAACGGTTTACCGTCTATAATCAAATTAAAAAAACGGATTATCTGTGCATTAGAAAAAAAATTTACTTTTTGTTCATATATTAAATTTTCTTGGGTACTAGGCTGCGCCCCGTATCTATGTGCTGTAAATCCTATTTTTTCTAAAGGGTTAATAAAGTTTATTATCCCATGAAAGTGCGTTAGAAATAGTATTTTATCATAATTATTTAATGTTTTTAATAAAAGTGAATTTTCCTTAAGTTTTATTATCATATTGATAGGTTCTAAAACCATAAGTTGATATTCATCCAATCCTGCTATAAAAGATTTTTTTTCTAAAATTATATGTAAGCACAGTTCAAAAAGAGATAAATCTGACTCTTTTTTTAGTATAGATTTTTAAATATCTCTGAGTTGCTTCTTTCGCAGAAATCCATTCTTCTTTAAGGAGTGGAACTAGTGGATTTTTCTCTTTATCCATAATTTTACGGTGATAGGTTTCTATTAAATTGAGGTATTCTTTAATCGTTGGATTTTTTTGATGACCATTCTTAGCTAGTTTGATGAGCTTATTTTTAACAGTGTGAAAACATTCTTTGTTGATAAAAAAGGGGTTCGGTTTACATTTATCTATTTTCAAAAAGTCTTCAAAATCTTTAAATTCATGGTGTGGTAAGAGCAGAGCTCCCACTGATAAAAGAACATCCAATTTAGTTAAAATCATATTGGATTTTTGAACAGCATGAAACAGCGGATCAAAATCATCATCATACGTACTATAATACATACTTCCTGAGGTAAAATCGTTTTTGATTGCCTCTCGAACGATGAGCCTCTCAATTTTAAAAGTAAAAAATGTACTAGAGCCCATTTCTCTCAGTCCCTCTTTTGTGCCAAACATAATAAAGGCTGTTTTAAAAGGAGCAGAGCTTAATCTAGCAAGAAGCTCTAGATAAGGCTTTGTTTCTGTTAAACTTTCTTCGCAACTCACATCGGGATCAATCCCTATGATATATATTTTTTTTTCTTCTTTTTCGAGCGAACTTAAAGAAAGAAGACCTGATCCTACTAAAGGTGAGGCATAAAAAGAAAATATATATATGCAGCACATAGCTTGTAGTATCTGTTGCAGTTTCATTGATTAACCTCTTTTTTATTTTTTTATTAGTGTAACTTTTATAGTTATTTTCCTTGACCTATGAGTTCTTCAAGATGCTTAATAATACCGTTATATTCATAAGAACTATCTACATTTTTAAGAAAATCATAGAGAATTCTTCTTAAGTGTGTAGTTATATACGCCCCACTTTGATTTGCATCATAAGGCTTAAAGCACCTATGTATACAGATCCATGAATCGCGAGTAAAACAATACTGGAAAAAACCAACTTCTTTTTTTCCTTGCTCATCTGTTATTTCTCCAGGAATACTTACCTGAACAAGATTATCTACTAATTCGGCAATGCCATATGATTGTAAGGAACTATCAACGTGGCGAGTAAAGAGGTGATGAAGATCCAATTTTTCTCTTATAGTTAGATCATAGTTTTCATCATTACATTCTATAAGTGGACACCTATAATTATTTAAAATTACATTACAGCTATCACCTACTAAAGAATCAGCGAGAGCGAACAATATTTTTATTCGCATTGACTCCAAGGTTTTTTTACCATTTCCCCAGTGTTTTTGAGCTTCTTGTAGCTCTTGAGGAACATATTTTCGTGTCCTAAAAAGGGAAATGGTGTAGGGTTTATATCCTGCAAAGAGCGATCGTATAGTGCGTATTTTTTTTCTTTCGTTCTGGTGTACAATTTTAAAGTCTCTTTCATCAGTAGAGTGTATGGTATGTGAAATATTTGGTAAAGAATAGATTGAATTGCAACGAATACCATCCTCTGAGCTTTCTTCATCACTCAGATTTTTATCATTCAAACGTAGTCTTTCCTTTTTTTTAGTATTTTTACGATTAAAAATGAAGGGGTTTTCTGTATAGCCAATGTGCTGTAGTAACTCTGTTAAAGTGTGCTCCGAATAGGTAACAGCAAGAAGATCTTCGATCTTTTCTAGGGGAAGACCTACTCGTTTATTAATCTGTTCAATAAGTTCATAATATAAAAAGAGAAGTGAAATATCTTTTGTAGTAGGGACAGAAAGATTAAATGCCTTCTTTAGGTTGCTAAATGCAGTCTTTTGTAGGTTCGCACAAATTTCTTTCTCATCAAAGCTGGTGAACTGTTTGGCGCCAAGACTTGTATACGATTGGTTTAAAGAGTTTTTTAGAAGCGTTTGGAGGTAGGTCTGCTTAACCTGTTTATAAACGCTTAAAAATAGTTTAAGGTCTGGAAGTTTAATTCCCCAGTATTTTGCTAATAGAACCGTTTTTCCCCAGGACGTTGTGGTATCTTTTGCTTGGATTTCTATTTTTTCAAGTAAAGAAAGTATGTGGAGAATTTGAAGCTGATATACTATACCGCATTCTTGGTTAAATGAAGGCATCAGTAAAGCAGCCCGTAAATAGCATAGAGCACCAAATTGCTTGAGTATGAGTTTTTCTTCGTTAGTAAGAATATAACACTCACCAAGTAACCTAGAAAGCTTATGTTCAGTAGTATCTTCGGTATGGATTTTTTTAAGTAAGCAGGTGAGTGAACAATAGGTGGAAGTTTCTGTTTCTGCACAAGCATTAAATGCCTTTGTAGAATGACCACACATTGTACATTCTTTTAGAGAATGATTTTTTTTGTTTAAGTAGAGTAAGGAATCGTTATTTTCTATGTGGGTCGATAAATCAGAATTTCCTTTTATGATTGAATAAAAAAATTGGCTTATATCGTTACTAGTAAGTTTAGATGTTTCTAGATTAAACATTAAAAATTCTTCGTTATCAGGCGTCATTCCTTGATGATGTCCTTTAAATCCAATTTTTCCTAATGAATGAGCAATAGGTTTCACATTGTTAAATTTGTAACAAAATAAAATTTTGTCATAATTATCAATCGTTTTTGATAACACTTCAAATTGTTCAAACGCTATTATTTTATTCAAGGGAGTCCATATCATCAGCTGATATTCTTCAAGTCCTGCAATAAATGATTTTTTTTCTGCGATTATACGTAAACAGAGTTCCAAGTGTGATATCTCTAATGCATTTTTAGCGTATGTTTGTACATATCGAGAAGCAACCTCCTTAGCTTGAGTCCATGTATCTTTAAGAAGATAAGCTAGAGTGTCTTGTGATGCCTGCATTATTTTTTTATCATAAACTTCTAAGAGTTTAAAATAGTTTTTAAGGGATAAATCTGTTTTTTGATGATGTTTTTTAGTTTCTTTAAGAAGCAATGTTTTAAGTTGTTGAAAGTTTTGGTTATTTATAAAAAAAAGATTCGGTTTCCCTTTTTCTATCGTAGTAAAGTCTCGGTAGTCATTCAATAGATAGTTTGGCAACAACGTGCGTCCAATTATTAAAAGAAAAGCCGATTGATTTAATGGGGCTATTGAGTGAGACAAAATAATTTCAACCTCTTCTAATGCATCAGATTGATTGCTTTCGAATGTTATATAATCCAAATTTCCCTGCTTAAAATTATTCTTGGCTGCTTCGTGCGAGAATATACCTAAAACAGAAGATGATGTAGTAGCAAGTTCTTTAATTTCTTCTTTTGGGTTAAAAAAAATAAATGCTGACTTAGATGATTCAGAGCTAAGTTGAGAAATAAAGCCCTGATAAATATTTATTGCTTTTTCGATTAATTGATTGATGCCTAGTATATATATATGTTTCTGTTCTCTTTCGAGGGAACTTAACGAAAGAAGATCAGATCCCTCCAGTTTGACAGTGTTTAAGAAAATTATAGAAATACAACAGATATATTTTATTATAGGTATTAGTTTCATTAGTTACTCGTAATCATTTTTCGTTAATAAGGTTAACATAAATAATTTCACTATGTCATTATTTTATTATTTTGTAAATAATTAAACTTATTTAAGTGAAATTTAGAAGTTATACTATATTTCTATGTATCGGTCCATTTTGAGCATGTTGGTGATAAAAGAGAAAAATTTGTTTTTCTTTGGCTCCTTATTGTTATAGTGCTAAGCCCTTGTTAAACTTGCTTTTTATAACTGTGTTCTTGCTACATGACTGATTGGGCAAAATTAACCGAAATTCTAAACTCATTAATTTTTTCGCGGGAATGTCAGATATAAGTAAAATTATTTTTAAATTGTTGACTTTCAACTCTCCAATTTAGTATGAAATTACTAAATAGAGCTCTTTTTCTATGCGGATCGTAATTTTTTTTATATCAAACACACAAACCAGTTTACTTAAATGGCACGTAAATTATTCTATATTATTATTTAACCACGCATTAAAACTAAATAAATACCCAGGAAGTCTCATGAAGAAAACGACACTATACCTACTCATTTTTTTAAGTTGCCTGTTTCTTGCAGAGAAACCTATGTTCGCTGCTCAACTATCAGAGCCTGGAAAAAACTCCACTACCCACAGTGAACAGATTGTCGAACCAAAAATATCTACGTATGCACTTCCCTTTATTAAGGCATTTGTTATAGGTATAGCTCTTAGAAAAATAGTCGGATGCTTAGGACAAGGCTCGGGGGGATGTATGGAGCCAACCCTTTTAGATGGAGATGTAGTACTTATTGAAAGACTATCATATTGGTGGAACACACCTCAAAGAGGAGATATTATAGTATTTAACGATCCGACCTATCCCTATTCGGCCAACCGCTTTATTAGTTTTTTTCAAAAAAATGTTAATTTCTCCGTTACTAAATGGACTAAACGTATTATTGGAATTCCGGGAGATCATATACAAGGTTTTATTACAGACGGATACACAGTTATGTATCTCAATGGAAAGAAGCTCGATGAATCAGCATATCTCAATACTTATCATCTGATATTAATAAAGAAAGGATGTGCTCCTCAAAAACCCTCTGCCTCTAGTGAAAAACAGATTTTTCGCTCATTTGATCCGTCAATTGAACTCGATAAGCAAGAACTGTACAGCATTGATCCCGAACTTCTTGTAAAAGACTCTTGGAGTTCCGATTCCCCCTGTTTTCAAGTAGAACCGGGAACTCCCTACTCAGATAAAAGAGATATCTTTGATATAAAACTTGAGGAAAATCAGTATTGGGTAATGGGAGACAATCGCTGCAATAGCTATGATTCTCGCTGCTGGGGCCCTTTAGATGGATCTCTTATAATCGGAAGAAATTTTTTTAGAATAGTCTCAAGAGATAGTGCACACTCTTCGTGGTACAAGGATATACTAACAAATCCCATCGAATTTTTTAAAAAAATACGCTGGAATCGCTGTCTTCAGTGCATTCAATAAAAAAGAGTAGAACATCTATTTAACTGCCGAAGTTAAAAGTAAAAGTATATTTAATAGCAAAGTAGGTGAAAAAAAGAAGCTTTCTTAAGCCTACCTAAAAGATCGAACTATGATAAAAAAATTATAAAGAAGGCTCACTATAGTTTATAGTGAGCCTTCTTTATAGTAAAAAAACCACCTGTTATTTTAGAAAAAAAATATATTTTCGTGATATACTCATCATTACCTACCATACTGTATCTATAAACATTTATAAAGCACTCAAGAAAGCTTGCCCATAGACTTAAAATAAGGTAAAAAAAAAGAACTTTCAAAATCAGTTACTATTATGACCAATCTACTGATACAAAAAACTAATCAGCGCATTTATCCTTTAATTTTTCCGCACACAGATATACATTTAGATCTGCCACTCATAGTAGAGATAAAGCCCCTGCTGTTTACAGATATAATTGGTTAAAATGAAGCCCGAAAGAATAGCACCTATCCCTACCTTGAGCTCCGATATACAGTTACCATTAAAGGAGTAGAAGTCTGATATTTTTTACACATACACTGTTATAGGGACACTTCTTTACAACAAAGAAAAAGCTCTTCTAAAGAGATATATTTATCTATGCATTCTCCTTCATTTTTCGTTCAACTGCTCTTTTACCAGCATAACGAAGAATTTCTTTACTTTCTCCCACTATAAAGTCACTAAGCCCCATTAAGGCTTCTGCCTCTCTTTGTGTATACGTAAAATTAAGAGTACGTGTACATTCTTCCTGGGCTGGATCAAATAAGGAATACCCCTGATGAGCTCTACCTGGCATATACACAATGATAGGACTTTTCAGATCATCCTCATCTATAAAAACAGAAGCACCTGTTTTTCCTATAGATTCATACGTAATAGGAGGAAATTTAAGTCCTAGTAGATGAGCCTTTTTTTCAGCAGCACGTAACGAGGAAACATCGTTATAATCCCGAGCAGTACCTACTACATAGATAAGATTTACACCCCGGTATAAAAGAGGCATTATTCCTAAGCACAGCCGGTCAGAATCAACTACTTCAAACCCTGCATCGACCAGCACTAAAGAATCGATCGATCCCACGCTCGTTTCATACAGCCCTTTAGCAAAATTCGCACATGAAGCCGCACCCCACTGTTCACGCATAAAAATTGTTTTTGGAGAGCGGTGCTGATTTGAAGAAACAACCCCCAAGCGCTCACCCAGTTTAGATATAAGCGTACAAGCTACTCCTTTAAATGCTGAAATAATCGCTTCATTCTTACCTACTTTTTTCCCATCATGTTCGGTGCACAAAAAACCTCTACAAAACTCCTCAATTACCGAATTAAGGTCCAGAGCAAATGCTGAGCCGCACAGTCCCATTACAAAGCCCAATGACTCGCTGTAGTCGCTGTTAGATTGAACTACACCTTTATCATAAAGAGCACCAAAGGATCGAGTCGAAACAAAAGAAGAAAGTTCAAAACTTCCGGCAAAAAGAGGAGAAAATTCAAATGAAAGGCGACGCTTTTGAGGAACTTTAACAACAGATGAAGTTGCTGTTGAAAGGGGGAAAGGATAATTTCCATCAAAAAGAAGATATGAGAGATCAAAAAGACTAAGACTATAAGGATTTGCAACTAATCCTTTCAAAAAAATTCTCGCAAGCAGTATCCCAAAGTCATCAACAACACTCATAGGTCTTTGTAAAGACACCTTTTTTGCAAGAACGATACTTATTTCGTCTTTATCTTCAAGCAATAAAGCTCTCATATGTTCAGCTATGGTAAGCTCCAAACGGTGTGCCAACTGCTGCTTAAACGCAGTAGGTGAAAGGCCTGAAGCAACCAGCGAATTAAGAGCCCAGGTAGAACCTGAAAGTCCGCTCATATAACAGAGCGTATCAAAAAGACCTATTCTTTCTGCACCACCAAGCCAACCGGCGGTTTGAAGCAATGCTCTACATCCACCACCCCCAAAACAGGCCCCTATTAACGGCACAGATGATTCTTCAATAGAGATACCTATAAAACTCTCAAGACTCTGTTTTACTCGTTGCATTCTTCGAGAAAGAAACAACTTTTCGATAGGAGCTATCGAACTACACACCGAATAAGAACTGGTAAAATAGCTTTTATTATCACATCTTTTACATACACAAAAGGAATATCTCCTTTTTGTACATTTTTCAGCGAGGCAGTTATAAAGATCCTGGGACATCTTTGCAGATGCAGCTCCTCGTGCCTGTCTTGTTATGTCAGGTACAACAAAACCCTTTTTCTTATGGCACGAATAAAAATCGGGTTTTTCAACGCGTGCAAAGACCGAAACCAGCGGTAGCACTGCTAAAAAAACAGGTAACACTTTTTTATAAAACATATGACAAAAATCCTTGTGCTTGGGGCTGATTAAACAGTCGATTAAGTATAAGAATTTTTTAAATTTTGTCAATTTTTAATTATTTCCAATAAAGATCAATAAAGCGAAAGTCAGGGCGTTTTTACGACAAAAGCGGTAAATAAAAATTCAACCTACTTTTTTAAACATATAAAAGTGCGTGGACCTTAAAAGAAAAATACCAGCGGATGAGAGAGACTAAAGTTGAGTGTAGTATACTAAGATAATATGAGTATAAGTGTTGACAAAATTTACAATCAGGAGTAAAGTTATTGTAATACCTTTAAGAGTGCCGTAAAAATAGAAGAAAGGAATTTTGAATGCGTAAAATAATAGGAATCGATTTAGGTACAACAAACTCAGTTGTAGCAGTAATGGAAGGAAACTCCCCGAAGGTAATCCCAAACGAAGAAGGGAAAAATACCACTCCTTCTGTCGTAGCATTTACCAAAGACGGCAAGCGCCTTGTTGGTGAGCCGGCTAAGCGTCAAGCAATAACTAACCCTGAAAATACCATTTTCTCTGCAAAACGTTTCATTGGGCGTGACTACAGTGAAATCGCTAATGAACTAAAACATATACCTTATAGAGTTACTAAACGCTCAAGTGGTGACATAGCAATTATGGGACAAGGGGAAGAGCATACTCCTCAAGAAATAGCAGCCGCAATTCTTTCTAAACTAAAACAGTCCGCTGAAAACTATCTAGGTTTTCAGGTAAAGGAAGCTGTTATAACAGTGCCAGCCTATTTTAACGATGCTCAACGTCAAGCAACTAAAGATGCCGGTAAGATTGCCGGTCTTGAAGTGATGCGTATTATTAACGAACCAACAGCTGCTGCCCTCGCTTATGGATTAGATAAGAAAAAAAATGGTGTCATTGCAGTTTTTGATTTTGGCGGTGGTACCTTTGATATCTCAGCTTTAGAAATACATGATGGAGTTATCGAAGTTAAGTCGACTAATGGTGATACTCAACTTGGTGGCGATGATATAGATTTAAGACTCCTAACCTTCTTTATTGATGAATTTAAAAAAGAAAATGGTATCGATCTTAAAAACGATCGTATGGCTCTTCAAAGGCTTCGTGAAGCTGCAGAAAAAGCAAAAATCGAGCTTTCAAATATGCATGAGACAGAAGTTAACCTCCCCTATTTAACAGCCGACGCTTCGGGACCTAAGCATCTTTATATAAAGATCTCACGTGCTAAACTTGAATCATTATGCTCAGATATTTTCGACCGTCTCTTAGTTCCTTGCAAAAAGGCTATGCAAGATGCAGGACTTAAAAAAGAAGATATAGATGAAGTTCTGTTGGTTGGTGGCTCAACACGTATGCCAAAAATTCAGCAGTTAGTAAAAGATTTCTTCGGCAAAGAACCAAATAAATCTGTTAACCCTGATGAAGCAGTTGCTATTGGAGCCGCAATCCAAGGTGCGATTTTAGCTGGAGCTGTTACCGATGTACTCTTGCTCGATGTTACTCCTCTTTCTTTAGGGATTGAAACTTTAGGCGGAGTAACCACACGTTTAATAGAACGTAATACCACGATACCAACACGCAAATCACAGGTTTTTAGTACAGCTGAAGACAATCAAACTGCAGTAGATATTCGTGTTGTTCAAGGTGAACGGGAGTTTGCGAAGGATAATAAACTTTTGGGCCAATTCAGACTTGAAGGAATACCAGCTTCCCGACGTGGAGTGCCTCAAGTCGAAGTTACTTTCGATATTGATGCAAACGGGATTGTGAACGTTTCTGCAAAAGATAAAGCTACGGGTAAAGAACAGAAAATTGCTATCACCAGTAGCTCGGGCCTTTCTAAAGAAGAAGTAGATCAAATGATCAAAGATGCTGCTGCTCACGAGGCAGAAGATCGCCAAGCTCGCGAAGTAATTGAGAAGAAAAATAAGCTTGATGGGCTTATTCTGGATATCGAAAAAACGCTTACAGAAAACAAAGAAAAGCTTTCTCCAGAAGATGTAAGTTCAACAGAAGCCGCTCTTGAAAAAGCAAAAAATTCACTCAAAGAGTTTGAAAATAATGCAGAAGAGTTACAAAAGGCGACCGATGAACTGCTTCAAGCTTCTTATAAAGTAGCAGAGATACTGTATAAGCAAGAATCTGCTAAAAATGAAGAAAAAAACGAGCAACAAGGGCCAATCGATATTGAACCAGAATAATTTTTTTCCGCTCAGGAAAACCTAAATAGTATAAGGAAGAAGGTTACGGTAGAATTCTACCGTAACCTTCTTCCTTTACTATAAAAAAAGGTAACACCGCACCTCCACATCACTACAGACACTGGACTATTTTTCTCTTAAACATTAAAGTATAACTTTCACCCTAATCTTGAGCTTTATCGTGGAGCACCCCCTATTACAACAAAATGACACTACCATTCATCGTTACACTCTGCAAAAAGGCACAAGAGCTCTCTTATTAAAGCAGACGATCCACACAGTGAGTAGGTAGCTAAAAGAATCTTAGTACCAGGTATCAATCTTTAAATTTTCACGCATAAAGAAAAGTCCTTCGCTTTTTTCATCTTATTCCCGCTAAAAACCACCCTGTGTGCCATTTAGTAAAGCTTTCTGCTACTCGTCTATTTTACTTATAAATTTACTATATGAAATAAAATTCATTTATATATTGCAATATTTTTAAAATATTTGTTAATATTATACATAAGAACTTATCAACCTCGACTTTAATAAACAAATTTAATAAAAGGACGTTATATGAATCACAAATTTTTACTAGTGGCAGTGCTTTCTTGTTCTGCTTTACTTGAATGTATGGATAAAAAATTACTTTTCTCATCTTCACCTTCCTCTCAAATACAAGAAAAAAGAGATCGTTTAGAATTAGAGTACAGTCCCGCTGCGCTTAAGAAAATTCAAGAACAGAAGCCCTCTAGCCCTACAATGAAAATGGCTATAAGTGAGGATAAAACTAAAATTGCTACGCTCGATGATAAAGGACTTATACAGATATGGGACGGCCAATCAGGAGATTTCCTTACTAATGCTGGTGTTACCGATCAACAAATTAACCAGTTAATGAAATTCAATAAAGAAGGAACAACTATTATTATGTCCAATACAGGTGGGACAACAGAATATCCTGTACAGAAAAAAGAACAGACAGCATTACCCATAACTGAAAAAATAGGTGAAGGTCAACCATTAAGTACACAAACAGTTCAATCTTCAACTACAGTCCAAAAAGAGTCCCCTCTAGTGAAAGAATCGAGCTCTTTTGGCAAACCACTTTCATCAAAGACACTTAGTCAAACGCAAGAAGGTACATCATCTTCCAAAACAACAGGTTCAGAAGAAATTATCTCATCACCTCTGGAGAGTAAAACTTCATCTACAACTATTTCGCAACCATCTACCTCATCTCAAGAAAAAAGTCACTTTACTCCCTCTACAGAAACAATGTTTAACAAGAAAGAAAAGGTTATTTTGAAAAGTAGCTCCCTGCATCCTACTAAAATCGCAACCCTTGATGAACAAGGCACAATTCAAGTATGGAATGCATATGACGGAACCTTATTGACCACCTTAAAAGATAACTATAAAAGCGAGAAAGTAAAGGATTTAAGTTTCTCTTTTGACGATACTGTATTCATCCTTATTGAGAGCCCGACCGGAACAACAAAAACAATAATTCCAAGCCAGCCTACTTCTGTTGAAAGTAAATCTTCAACTATCACTATCTCGCCACCATCTACCTCATCTCAAGAAAAAAGTTACTTTACTCCCTCTACAGCAACAATGTTTAACAAGAAAGAAAAGATTATTTTGCAAAGCAGCGTCCTGCATCCTACTAAAATCGCCACTCTTGATGAACAAGGCACAATTCAAGTATGGAACTCATATGACGGAACATTACTGACCACCTTAAGAGATAACTATAAAAGCGAGAGAGTAAACAAATTAAGTTTCTCTGATGATGGCACTATACTCATCATTAAGAACCCGACGGTAACAACAAAAATAACAGTTCGAAGCCAGCCTACTTCTCTTGAGAGTAAATCTTCAACTATCAGTAGCGAACAACCAATAACTACTTCCATAGAAAAAAGTCCGTCTACACCTTCTACAGAAACCGTATCACCCCTTGAGAGTAAATCTTCAACTACAACTAGAGAACAACCAATAACTACTTCTCTAGAAAAAAGTCCGTCTATCTCTTCTACAGAAACAGTATCCCCTCTTGAGAGTAAATCTTCAACTATCACTAGCGAGCAACCAGTACCTATTTCTCTAGAAAAAAGTCCGTCTATTTCTTCTTCTACTTCTTTAGAAAAACTACATACTAAGAAAAATATCCGCCTGAACAGCGTTGATATAAAACGCACTAAAGTTGCTACGCTTGATGAAGAGGGCACTATTCAAGTATGGAACACAAAGGACGGAGCATTATTGACTAAGATAATAGACTATAAAACTGAAAAAGTGACTGACTTAAGTTTCTCTAAAGACGGTTCTTTGCTTATCATAGAGACGCCTTTTGGAATAGACAAAGTAATGATTTCAAGCTAACTCCGTTTTCAGATTTTATAAGCCCCGTTTAGTTTCCTCTATGAAAGAGAAACTCTGAGTAACCGAAAAGACTCTCCTTATACAGTGACATTAGATAAAAAAGCACACTTCACATAGGGAATACCGAAGACGGGGCATTACTTGAGTTGTTAAATAATACGTATAACAAAATAAAAAGAGCCCTTCTTTAAGTTTTTGCCAGCCCTTACTAACGGTAACTTTATAAAAGCCTTATACATCAGATTTACTACATTCTCTGATACTTAACCACAAAAAGGAATCTTATATGAAAAAAATATTTTCACTAGTACTACTTATTAGCTCTGCCTTACTTAAAGGCATGGATAAAAAACTATTTTCTACCACTACTACTTCTACTACCACTTCATCTAAAATACAAAAAAAAGAAGATCCGTTAGAATTAGAGTATAATCCAGCTGCGCTTAAAAAAATTCGAGAACAGAAGCCGTCTACTCCTACAATGAAAATGGCTATAAGTGATGATAGAACTAAAATTGCTACGTTCGATGATAAAGGACTTATACAGATATGGGATGGTAAATCTGGAGAGCTTCTTGAAAATGCGGGTGTTACGGACCAAAAAAATAACCAGATAATGAAATTCAATAAAGAAGGAACAACTATTATTATATCTAGTAGAGATGGGACTACAGAATATCCCGTACAGAAAAAAGAACAGTTGTTAGTACCTCGGGAAGAAGAAACTAGGGGAAATAAACCGTTGAGCACACAAACAACTCAATCTTCCACTTCGTTTCAAAAAGAGTCTTCGACATTGAAAGGGCTCAGCTCTTTTGATCAACCACTTTCATTACAGACGACTAGTATACCGAAACAAGATACACCTTCGTCTAAAACAGTACCTTCAGAAGTAATTACCACCGCGCCTCCTGAGAGTAAAACTTCATCTACTGCTATCACATCTTCTCAAGAAAAAAGTGAATTTACTCCATCTACAGAAACATTGTCTACAAAGAAACAAAAAGTTATTTTGAAAAGTAATGACTTGAATCGTACTAAAATCGCTACGCTTGATGAAGAAGGCAGAATTCAAGTATGGAACGCACTTGACGGAACATTATTGACCACCTTAAGAGAGAGCTATAAAAACGAGAGAGTAAATTATTTAAGTTTCTCTTTTGACGGTACTATGCTCATCATTGAGAGTCCTTCTCTAATAGAGAAAGTAATAATTTCAAGAGAACCCGCTCGTCAGTCTCGTGACCTTTTTTCCAGCTCCCCTTCACAAACTCCGGTGTCTAAAGAAAAACTTGATGATAAGAAAGAGAAAATCTTATTAACCAGCAAAAATTTTGACCTAACTAGAACAGTCACTCTCGATGAAGAAGGAAGAATTGAAGTATGGAATACTAAAGACGGGACCTTACTCAAGAGACTTGCAGGCAGCTATAAGAATGAAAAAGTACGTTCCATAGACTTCTCTTTCGACGGCACTACACTTATTATAGAGAGCCCAGGCTTAAAAACACGAGTAACAATTTCCTGATACCTATTTCAAAGCCTCGGGACATAGATGCTAGTTTTAAAACTCCTTATTGAGACACACTAGCATCTGATGAGGGAGAGGTAGAAAAGAAAATGTCAGAAATTATACTACCCCCTATTGCTGTTTCTTCGAACGTAGAATCTCTAAAATAGGTAGCTCCGACTCTTCTTTTGTAAGCTGTTTTGTTATCCCCTGGACCTGATTCTTTTCCGGTGGAAAAGAAAGAGTATGACATCTAGTCAGAAGCATCAGAGTTATACTTGCACTCGAAAACAGACCTACAAACTTCGCTTTTTTATAGAAAGAGTTCATTTTAATCATACTTTTTTCGCTCTGTATTGAAGCTCACTATGCATACCCGGCCTTTATAAAACGATTTATTGTATGTTTTTTTGAAACCACCTTATAAAGAATTTTTTCTCTGTGTGCGGGAGGATGTTCACAGGTCTTTCATAAAAACATATCTTCTTACACTAACCTATAAAAACCTCCCCCTTAAAACGTTTTAGTAAATGTATCGAAATTGCCTGCACTGTCAAAATTCCGGCGTATAGGAAAAAGCCTTCTCCTCTACAGATAACTTTTTAGATATCTGCCCTAAGATTATCTGCCGGCTGTTTTCACTACGTTAACGTCATAATAAAACTCTAAACAAAAACAAAGATTGGCATACTAATTTACCTATAAATAGAGATTGAATGAAAAGCATGCTCTGCTGCCTTATAGAGATTTCGCTTGCAGCTGGGAAGCGCTTTTCTAATGTGGTGTTTTATTCGAGCCCATTGATGTTCTATAGGATTAAGATCAGGTGAATAAGCTGGCAAATAAAGCAGATCGCAACCAGCGCTTTCAATGAGAGTCTTAATGTTTCCGTTCTTATGAAAGCTGGCATTATCCATAATAATAGTTTGGCCTGGTTTAACCACTGGAAGCAGAACTTTAAGTAAATAGGTTTCAAAGACTTCTCGATTACAGCTTCCCTCAAAGACAAACGGTGCTTTAAGTGTATTTTCATGTAAAGCACTTATAATTGAAAGTCTTTTCTGCCTTTTCCTGGTTTCAAAGCATATATTCGTGGCCCTTTTTTACTCCATGCATAAGGATATTCTTCATTGTCATCAATACCTGATTCATCGAGATAGATAAGACTATCTATAGG
>JACDFK010000021.1:0-21231 GCA_013815795.1 Candidatus Babelota bacterium
GGGCTACATGCTACTGAGGTAATATAATTTGTATGTCCTCGTAGTATATGCAGTTGTTGACCTGTAAATACATCCCATAGGCGAGCTGTCTTATCCCAGGAGCCAGTAAGAACAGTTTTACCATCAGTGCTAAATACTACACAATGAATCCAATCAATATGTCCTCGTAATATATGCAGTTGTTGACCTGTAGATACATCCCATAAACGAGCTGTCTTATCATCAGATCCCGTAAGAACAGTCTTTCCATCAGGGCTAAATGCTATTGAACTGAAGCTGCTCCAATCACTATGTCCTTTAAGTATATGCAGTTGTTGCCCTGTAGATACATCCCATAAACGAGCTGTCTTATCAAGTGATTGAGTAAGAATAGTTTTGCCATCAGGGCTAAATTTTACTAAGGTTACTGCATTAGTATGTCCTTGTAGTAGAGTAGAACATCTAAATTTGTCTAGTTCATCTTTAAGGGCTAAAAAAACAATAGAGCGCCAGATTTCCTTAGGAACAGTATAAAGTAGTGGCTGGTTTTTAGAAGTAGATGCTTGTTTATGAACGAGTGAACCCATACTGTGAGTATGAAAGGTTGTTAGCAGGATACTTAGAGCTGTCACAGTTACGAGTGTAGTGTAGAAATATTTCATTTGAAAATCCTTTTATTTCTTTATGAGTATGAGTGTCTTTTTCTATAAAGGTTATGATGCTCATTTTCGCGTCTGTTTATTTTTTTACATATTCATTTCTAATAGTATCATTTTTTTAGTCATGTCAAATTCACAAAGAAAACAGGGTATTTAAGAGACCCAAGAGATATGTTTTTAAAATAAAAATGAGTTTGTAAGTGGTATGTTCAAAATCATAGTACTCACCGGTGTTTAAGAAATTAGTAATTTTTAGGCATAGAAGAGGATTTTCGTTGTCAGCATCCTGACAGAAGAAGGCAAGCGTTATATGCCATTACTTGAAAGCTTTCAAGTTGACTTCATAGCACCAGTTATGGTTTTAACATGCATCTATTTTTTAAAGGAAGGTGAATGTGGTTTTTTTGCTATTGTTAATAAAAAAGATCGTTATACACGACCTCTTAAAGCTCTTGCCGTAGAAGCAACTGTAGTACGTCTTCCCGTTTTTGATTAAGTTCTCCTTCTTGTAGAGCTTAGACAAACGTCAGATCGTTTCCTTGTTTTCGTGATTCTAGAAAATCGTTTTTGAATAGAGAAAGAATCGATTTCATAGAGTTGAAAATCGATTCTTTTCTTTGTAGATTCTTTAGATCGAGCCCACGGTAACTAAAGTTTAATTGGTATCTATCACCGATAATTTTGCATCAGCTATTTTCCTTACCTATGATATTGTAAGTTACTCGATACTACAAGACAGTTTTGAGGCATCTGGTAAATCCATTTCTTCATGGATTCTGAAGGGTCGCGTTCTTACAATGTTACTTCAATTGGATATAAACCATGTGTGCGCAGCAGTGGATAATACTTTATAAAAAGATCCTTAGTTTCTTTATTCCAGATACGCTGTTTCCATAAACGAGCTGTTTTATTTGATCTTGTAAGAATAGTTTTACCATCAGGGCTAAATGCTACTAAGATGATAGTATCTCTATGCGTTTTAAGCTCTTGTAGTTGTTGTCGTGTATCAATATCCCATAAATGAGCTGTTTTATCATTTGATCTTGTAGGAATAGTAATAGTTTTACCATCATCGCTAAATGCTACTGGGGTGATAGCCAGTGTATGTCCTTGTAGTATATGCAGCTGTTGGCCTGTAGATACATCCCATAAACGAGTTGTATCATCATCTGACCCAGTAAGAACAGTTTTACCATCAGGGCTAAATGCTACTGAGTAGATGGCCAGTGTATGTCCTTGTAGTATATGTTTTTGTTGTCCTGTAGATATATCCCATAAGCGAGCTGTTTTATCATCTGATCCGGTAAGAACAGTTTTACCATCAGAGCTAAATGCTACTGAATTGATACGGTCTGTATGTCCTATAAGCTCTTGTAATTGTTTGCCTGTAGATACATCCCATAAACGAGCTGTGTTATCCTGTGATCTAGTAAGAACAGTTTTACCATCAGGGCTAAATGCTACTGAGGTGATAACCAGTCGATGTCCTTGTAGTATATGTAGCTGTTCTCCTGTGGATACATTCCATAAAATAGCTGTAGTATCGCATGATCCAGTAAGAACAGTTTTACCATCAAGGCTAAATGCTACTGAGGTGATAGCCTTTGTATGTCCTTGTAGTATGTGTCTCTGTTGTCCTGTAGATACATTCCATAAAATAGCTGTAGTATCGCATGATCCAGTAAGAATAGTTTTACCATTGGGGCTAAATGTTATTGAATCGATGGCATCTGTATGACCTTCAAGCTCTTGTAGTTGTTGTCCTGTAGATACATCCCATAAATGAGCGGTGTTATCATTTAACTTAGTAAGAACAGTTTTACTATCAGGACTAAATGTTGTTGAGTAGTTAGGCTTTGTATGTCCTGGCAGTAAAGTATAGCATCTAAACTTGTCTAGTTCATCTTCAAGGGCTAGAAAAATAATAGAACGCCAGATTTCTTTAGGTAGGGTATTATGAGGAACAGTCTGGTTGTCAGAAGTAGATGCTTGTTTTTGAACGATTGAACCCATACCTTGAGTATGGAAAGTGGGTAGCAGGATACTCAGAGCTGCCAAAGTTACGAGTGTAGGGTAGAAAAATTTCATATGAAAATCCTTTTATTTCTTTATGAGTATGAGTGTCTTTTTCTATGAGGGTTATAATGCTCATTTTCGCGCTTGTTTATTTTTAAATATTCTTTCTAATGGTATCATTTTTTTTAGTGATGTCAAATTGACAAAAGGAAAGAGTGTTTAAGAGAGATAAAAGATATGTTTTCAAAATACAACTGAGTTTGTAAGTGGCATGTTTAAAATCATAGTACTTACTACTGTTTAAGAAATTAGTAAATTTTAGGCATAAAAGGGGATTTTCATTGTCAGCATGCTTATTATATGCCATTACTTTCAAGCTGACTTCACAGCAGAAGTTATGGGTTTAACAGGCATCTATTTTTAAAGGAAAGTTCACTGGGTTTTTTTGTTAGTGTTAATAAAAAAGATCGTTATACAGGACATCCTAAAGCTCTTGCCGTAGAAGCAATTGTAGTACGTCTTTCAGTTTTTGATTAAGTACAGCTGCTTGTGGAGCTAGCCTAACACTAGATCATTTCAGTATTTTCGTGATTCTATAAATCATTTTGAATAGAGAAAAAATCGATTTCTTAGAGTTGAAAATCGATTTTTTTTGTAAATTCTTTAGATCGAGCACCCGTTAACTAAAGTTTAATTGGTATCTATCACCAATAATGTTGCATGAGCTATTATCTTTACTTATGATATTTTAAATTATTGAATAATGCAAGACAGTGAAGAGGCCTCCTTTAAGTCAGTTTCTTCATGGGTTCTGAAGGGTAGAGTGCTCGCAATATTTCGGCAGTTCAATATAAATCAGGCGTGCGCAGCAGGGGATAATACTTTATAAAGAGTTCCTTAGTTTCTTTATTCCAGATACGCTGTTTCCATAAACAAGCTGTTTTATCCTCTGAGCTTGTAAAAATGGTTTGGCCATTAAGACTAAATTTTACTGAGGTGATACTTGCGGTATGCCCTTGTAGTATATGCAGTTGTTGTCCTGTAGATACATCCCATAAACGAGCTGTCTTATCCACAGACCCAGTAAGAGCGGTTTTACTATCCGGACTGAATGCTACTGAGGAGATAGTCTTTGTATGTCCTTTAAGCTCTTGTAGTTGTTGACCTGTAGATACATCCCATAAACGAGCTGTGTTATCCCATGATCCCGTCAATACACTTCTACCATCAGGGCTAAATGTTACTGAACAAATGTGGTGAGTATGTCCTTGTAATATATGCAGTTGTTGTGCTGTAGATTCATCCCATAAACGAGCTGTGTTATCCCAGCACCCAATAAGAACAGTTTTGCCATCAGGGCTAAATGCAACTGAACTAATAAACCCTGTATGTCCTTGTAGTATGTGTATCTGTTTTCCTGTAGATACATCCCATAAACGAGCTGTTCCATCATGTGACCCAGTAAGAACAGTTTTACCATCAGGGCTAAATGCTACTGAGGTGATACGATTTGTATGTCCTTGTAGTATGTGTCTCTGTTGACCTGTAGATACATCCCATAAAAGAGCTGTGTAATCATCTGACTCGGTAAGAGCAGTCTTACCATCAGGGCTAAATGCTATTGAATTCACCCACTCGGTATGTCCTTTAAGCTCTTGTAGTTGTTGACCTGTAGATACATCCCATAAACGAGCTGTAGTATCCACATCTCCAGTAAGTGCAGTTTGACCAACAGGACTAAATGCTATTGAGGTTACTTCATCAGTATGTCCTTCTAGTAGAGTAGAACATCTAAATTTGTCTAGTTCATCTTTAAGAACTAAAAAAATAATAGAACGCCAGATTTCTTTAGGTAGGGTATTATGAGGAACAGTCTGGTTGTCAGAGATCGCTGCTTGTTTTTGAATGATTGAACTCATGCCTTGAGTATGGAAAGTGGGTAGCAGGATACTCAGAGCTGCTAAAGTTATGAGTTTAGTGTAAAAAAGTTTCATATGAAAATCCTTTTATTTGTTTATGAGTACTAGCATCGTATACTAGGAGGGTTATAATGCTGGTTTTCGCGTTGGTTTATTTTTACTTCTTTCTTTCTAAGAATATCTTTTTTTTTAATGATATCAAGGAGACCTCGCAGAAGGGTGTTTAAGAGAGACAAAAGAGAGATTTATAAAATAAAAGTGAGTTTGTAAGTGCTATATTCAAAATCAGAGTACTTACAGTTGTCTAAGAAATGAGTAATTTTAGGCATTGAAGGGGAGTTGGATTGTTAGTATGCTTACAGAAGAAGGTCTATGAGAATGAAAGTAGTGTAAAAAATAACGGAGTTCCCGCTAAGACGTCTAATAAAAGTCTATTTTTTAGTATTTTACACTTCAATAGTATAAAATTGAATACGATCTGTCGCTGTTTAATCGATTACGCTTTTCCTGAAAACTAAGTATATTGAATAAATCGATTTTATATTCCTTAGATCGAGTCCATATTATACAATTATTTTTGGTTTTTAATAAACCTATCCTGCTTATAGGTTATCTTATGAAAGCACTATATATTTATACCCTGGTAAAATGGTTTGTGAGTGGGGCTAAGTATGTTTTAGGTTTAATGGCTCGTTTGTATAAATAAGAGCTTACTATCCGATAAAAAGGGATTATTCAGACCGCTGTTGTGTTGTTGAGTGGTGCTGTTAAGTAAGATAAAAACGATATTTTTAAGACAACACTGTTTTTTTGAAAGAGAGAACTGAATTGCATTCAGATCGATTTTGAAGTACCATAAATGCTATGCGCATAGAAAACTACGTCAAAGAAAGCACTATAGAGATTGTATGAAGTTTCAGCAGGGGTTCATAAAAAAGTCGTCTGTTTTTTGTGAGAGTATATCGCAGAAAGAAAACCTTCTTGTTGGAGCGCAATTGGTTTTTGTTGTATGATAAAAACTATGTGTATACAGTAGAGCTTGTGCTGAAGATATACCGTAAAGGTTCGATAAAGAATCTTCAAGAAATAAAGTTTTTACTCATCGGTGTGGTGTTTGTGTAAGTGTATAAGATATCCAGGTACTTATGAATTATACTGTTTTAAAATCTTACCATATTCCTTTTTTAATCTACATACTCGGTGCTTTAGGTCTGTATATAGCGCAACCTTTATTGGGATTACCTTTGTATGTGCGGTATATATCACTTTTTCTCGCACTGCTTCCTATTGCCTATGATGGAATAAAGCTTCTTTTAGAAAAAAAAATTAGTACTGAGCTTTTTGTTACGATTGCAACGGGGATTGCACTTATTGGTCATCAGGAAGATGCTATTACTGTCGTGCTTTTTATTATGTTGATCGCTCATTATATTGAAGATCTTGTGAAGGATCGCACCGATGATGCACTCAATAGTTTGGTACGTCTTATACCGACTGATGTTATCGTAAAAAAAGGAAACAATGAGGTAACTGTTCCTTTGGAATCGGTTGTCCCCGGAGACCAGCTTGTAATTAAAACAGGAGGACGGGTCCCTGTTGATGGAGTAATAGTTTCTGGAGTAGGAAGTATCCAAGAGGCTTTTCTTACTGGAGAAAGCGCTGCTCAAGAAAAAGGAGTTGGTTCACTTGTTTTTGCAGGAACTTACCTTGAGGGAGGAAGTATCACTATTACAGCGCAAAAAATTGGTGAAAATACACTTTTTGGTAAGATCAGTGCTCTTCTAGAAAAAGCTGGAAAAAAGAAAGCGGCGGTGGTTGTGTTGGCCGATCGGATCGCTTCGATATTTACACCTCTCTTTCTAATATTTTGTGTTATTGTATGGTTTCTTACTGGTAATATTTCTATTATTATTACGCTTCTTATTTTCGGTTCGCCCTTAGAGTTGGCTCTCGTGACTCCACTTACGTTTTTAGCGGCGATAGTCGCTGCGTTTAGACGAGGGATTTTAATAAAAGGGGAAGCAGCTCTCGAATATTTAGCATATACCGATACAGTTGTTTTTGATAAAACAGGTACCTTGACGTTGGGATCTCCCGAAGTTGTTTCGATAGTAAGTCTGGATGACCGTTTTTCTGTAAATGATATTTTACTTATAGCGGCTATTGCCGAGAAAAAATCGGGACATATTTTAGCCAAAGCTATTTTAGAGTATGCTCATCAGCAGTCTTTAATTGTTCCTGACCCGGATACGTATGTTTCACTTACCGGCCATGGAATAACAATAACCTATAAAGGAAAGAACTATATCTTAGGCAACCGCCATTTTGTTCAAGCAAAAGAGCATGGAAACGTGGAAATGCCTTGCGAATCTCCAGATCGTGAAAGTTTAACGACGTTTTATGTGGCAGAGGACGGTCATATAATGGGCGAGATTTGCCTCGCCGATAGAATTCGACCTGATGCAGCTCAAACGATCTCTCTTTTGAAGGATCGTTCCATTACCAATATTTTCCTTTTAAGTGGTGATAAGCAGCGGGTAGCTGATGAAGTTGGAAAGCAGCTCGGTATAGAAAAAGTATATGGACATGTTATGCCCGATGAAAAATTAACAATGCTTAAACAGTTGCAGTCTAAAGGGCATATCGTAACTATGGTAGGAGATGGAATAAATGATGCTCCTGCACTTAAACAAGCAGATATAGGTATTGCAATGGGCGGCATGGGAATGGAGCCTGCTATTGCAGCGGCCGATATTGTACTGATGTCTGCTAATTTGGATCAGCTTATCTTTTTATATGATTTGGCACATGCCACACTGAGGACTATTAAAATTAATCTCATTATAGGCTTTGCTCTTACTCATTCTATAGGAGTAGTTCTCGCTCTTTTTCAGTTGATTAATCCTATTCAGGCTGCTTTGTTTCATGCAGTTCCCGATTTCCTTATTCTTTTTAATGCCGCTCGATTAATACGATTTAAAGGGCGTTAAACGTGTTATTCTGTCACGTTGAGATCGTGGTATATAGTTTTTTTTAAGTTCAGACTCATGAACATAATGAGGTGCTTGATTTCCGCGTGGAATATTGAGTATGCAGAAATTTTTGGTGCATGAGAACCGGGCAGCCTGTTTGGTGAGGTCAAGCAGGAGTGGTAACTGTTTAATAAACTGCGTGAGTAAAAAATGAAGATGGCTCGGGCTTTGTCCATCCAGAAGAATGCGGGCTTGCAGTATATGAGGAGCTGGTGGAAAAATTCTTTCAGAAAAAAGAGGTATTTTCGTTGTAGGAGCTGTGTATTTATAGGATTCTGGATAGAGCCCTTGCATATCAGCAATTTGCATGAAATCTGCACTCGAATAGAGATTGTAAATTTCTTTAAAGACATTGCTGCACGCATAAGGCTTGGTTACTTCTTGTATAGGAGGTGCCAGAAGAATGAGACGATCGATGGCAAAATCTTTGTTATTGTCAAGATGAGCGAAATGGGCAAGGTATAAAGCTACATTTGCTCCATGGCTATGAGTGATAATTGTTAAAGGCCCTGTATGGCTTCTTAAGATAGGATAGAGCTTTTTCGCTGCTTGAAAGCGGCTTTCAAAGGTGAGATGTCCTTCCCAACTGTAGAAATAAAAAGAGTCGAGTGGAAAGTCCTTAGGACAAGAGGTATGAAGAGTGTGCGCAATAGTGCTTAAGATTGAACGAGTTCTAATAAGATTGAAGGGATTTATACCGTGGGGATACTCAAGATTAGAAACTGTTCGTGAAAAAAAGGAAGATTTTGTACCGTGTATAATAACTGTTACCGCACCTTCTTTCAAAGGGCCTGAAAAAAACGATCGGTTGATGTGTAGCTGATTTCTTCTTTGCTTAAGCGGAACTATTTTCCACCCAGGGATACAGATCGCACTCAAGAATAAAAGTATCACCTTTATAAGTAGTTTCATTCATTCATCCTTAAGAAAAACAGTGATATTTTTTAGCACAGCGGCAGGTTCGAACAGTTCGAGGTATATAGCTGCCTGAGAGATGTTTTTTCTTTACAAGATGAACTTTCTCATGAGGTCTGGGTATATTAAGAATAAAATCTTTTTTACGCGTAAGTGCTGCACTAGATTCTAAAAAACTGATAGTTGCAGGAAGTCGAGATAAAAAACGGGGAATAAGAAAATCGCTATGTCCCGGACTTTGCATATTAAGAAGAACACGTACTTGAATGAGATTTTGTGAGGGAGCAAATGTTCGCTGAGAAAAAAGAAAGTATGCTTTATTGATGCTTATTTTCTTTGTATCATCATAGAGTCCTTGTGGGTCAGCTACTTGGCCTAGATCTGCTGAAGAGTAAAAAGAAAAAACCTTTTTAAAGATTGGAGCTTTTATGTGATGGGCAGTTACTGATTGAACTGGGGGAGCAAAAAGAATGAGCCTATCGATTGAAAACTGATAATTTTTGTCTTCCAGAGCAATTTGAGCAAGATAAAGAGCAACGCTTGCCCCATGACTATGGCCTATTATCGTAATCGACCCTTTATAACTACGAAGATGCTTATAAAGATCTTCTGCAGCTTTTCTGCGTTCTGCAAAACTTAAAACACCACACCAGCCATAGACGAAAAATTGATGCGTTTGGTACTCCTGCGGAGATGTCTTTGTTAACGTTTCAGCGATAATTTGGTCTCTTCTTGCACAATGAATAAAAGGGATGAGCCCTCTTTGCTGGGTGGTTCGATAGTTAAGTGGTGAGATCAAGGGAATAACGGTCCCATGAATAAAAATTACGACGCTATCGCCTTTGAGTTCATTATTTATCAGCTGTAGTGTCCTCTGTTTATATTTTAACGGACATCGTTTTGCTATAAGTGGCGCGAAGAGGGTTACAAGAAAAAAAAAGTTTACAAGAGATATAATACGTGCCATAGTATCTTTGATTTATTGTTAAATGATTAACGTATGTTATTTGAGTTTAGCACCTTTCTTTGTAGAATAAAATAGCTTTCTAATAAACCTGATGGCGAGATCCCTCTAAAATTTATCTTTAAAAAATATATATATTTGTAAGCAGAAACTAATGAAGCTACGTGGTAATAAATAGTAATCGAAAGTTTGCTGAGATACCTGGAGAGCCTGTAATTTTCACGCTCTGTAGAGGTATTATTAAGAAAGTTTACAACAAAAAAAGAGCTGTTAGCATTAGAAGTAGGTATATCTCTACCGGTAGCTTTCTAGTCCTCGTAATGATAAAGTTAGCAGCCCGGTAGGTGTACAACTGCGGGAAGTAATTTCTTGAGCTGAGCTTCTTTGGGTAGTTAATAGGTGCCATAATGAGTAGAAAGAGGAAGATCAAACGAGCCACGTGTGGTGAAAAATGGTGAGCTTTTCTAATGTACTACAATCGAGATACTAGTATCTCGATACTATTTTTGAAAGAGATAGTATACTAGTAAAAAATAAGAGAGGGGATACATGTCTGTTTTTTTAAAACAAAAAATTTTTAATGAATTTGCCGAATATATTACTGCTGATCGCCGTGAAAAATTCCAGAAGAATTCCCAGGAACGCACTCGCTACGCAACAGTTGTCCTTGAAGATATCTTTCAACCGCATAATATAAGCGCTGTTTTAAGAACATGTGACTGCTTTGGTATACAGGACGTTCATATTATTGAAGATAGGCATCGTTATAAAATAGATGAAGGTGTTTCTAAAGGGGCAGCTCAATGGCTTTCAATTAAACAGTATACTAAAAATTCGGTGGAGGGTACCCCTGAATGTTTCGCTCAGTTGCGTGCACAAGGGTACACTATAGTAGCAACTACTCCTCATGAAAATGATACCCTTATTGAGGATCTTCCTTTAGATACTAAGGTTGCTTTAGTATTTGGAACGGAGCAATGGGGCTTAAGTGCCTATGCGCTTGAAAATGCTGATGCGTTTGTAAAAATACCTTTATATGGATTTACAGAGAGTTTTAATATCTCGGTATCTGCTGGTATTGCTTTATATGAAATTACCAAGCGGTTACGAGCTTCATCTTTTCCTTGGCAACTCTCTCCTGAAGAGTTACTCGATCTCCAGTTAGCCTGGCTGGGAAAGGTAACTCATCGAACGAGTCAGATTAATGAACGATTACAGGAGCGATAACTCTTTAATTTTGTTCAATACAAAAGCTTCTTTTGCTCTCATCGACCGCCAGTCTGAGTCAGTTTCATGATCATATCCTAAAAGATGGCATATTCCATGCACCAGAAGAACTTTAAGCCTTTCCTCAGGAGAGATTTTTTTAGCACGCGCGTCACTATGTACATATTCTAATGAGATAATCAGATCACCGAGATTTTTATCATCTTCAGTATGAGCTCTAATTCGTTTTCCTGGAGTAAGTCCCTGATGGTAGCTAAAGGAAAGTATATCTGTAGCTTTATCTTTATTTCTAAACTGCTTATTATACTGTCGTATGGTCTTATTGGTGGTGATGAGAATTCCAATATCGAACTCTTCGTAGCGAACTATTTTTAGAATTTCTTGCACTACGCTGAGAATACGTTCATTCTCAACTGAGAATGAACGTATTCTGTTCTTTATTGTAATCATAGAGTAACACGAGCATACCACACTCCTTGTACTTCTTTAAGGTCAGCATAATGGTTTGCTGTTTTTTCAATTAGAAGGCTTTTCGAGCGGGTTATAGTAGTGATAAGTTGTGTGTGTTTTTCTAGGCACGCAATCAGACTATCTTGTTCACTCGTAACAGTTAACTCAGCGAGTTCTGTTTTTAGTGAAAGTTGGTGTTCGGTCTTGAGTCTTCTTACATGACTAATAAGCTCTAAAAGAGACCCCATCTCTACAATTGAATTTTCAAACGAATACTCTTTGTTGAGAGTTGAAAACTTCGTAAGATGAATAGAGCTTTCTGTATGATGTTCCTTGTACATGAGGCCATAAATAGTTTCTGTAATATGAGGGACAAAAGGGGCATAGAGCTGCAAAATTTTTAGTCCCACCTCTGAAAGTGTTGAGCGTGTAGCATCTACCGTCTGTAGTTCATAATGAGCAGGATTGAGCAGCTGATCCTTAATGAGTTCTATATAATTATCACAAAAATCATGCCAAAAGAACTGTTCAATGGTTGAAAGAGCGGCATTGAACTCATGTTTCTCAAAAAATGCTGTATAACTTGAAAAGCATAGACTGCTTTTATGTAAGATCCATTCATTGACCGTGCCCAGGTTTTCTGAAGTCTGAGTGGAAGTTATGTATGGTTGAGCAAACCGAAACGCATTCCAGAGCTTAATAAGTAGTTTTTGTCCAATGGCAATCTGATTGTCTGAAAATGAAATGTCATAGCCTAGCCCTCCAGATGCTGTCCAGTAGCGAAGTGCATCAGCAGGATACTGAGCTAAAAGAGATTCAGGCGCTAAAGGGCTATTTCCTTTTGATTTTGATATTTTTTCTTTTTCCGTTGATAATACGTGCCCTGAAATAACGATCTCGTTCCACGGAATGGTTTTATTATGCATCCAGACCTTTACTATGGTGTCGAATGCCCATGTTCTAATAATGTCATGCGCTTGTGGCCTCATACTCATAGGAATAAAGGAATCTAAAGAAGCCTCATCAAATATAGTTTTAAGTTCATTCGTATAAAGACTTGCAGTGATGTAAGGCGTTAAAGAAGAGGTGTTCCAGGTGTCCATGACATCAGTATCTGGAGTAAAGGAGCTCTTACCACAGGAGCATATGCCCGTATAGGGAGTTTCTTGAGGATCAATAGGAAGCTGATTTATATCTGCAAGAACGATTGCTTTACATTCAGTACAGTGCCACGCAGGAAATGGTATTCCATAAAATCGCTGCCGTGATAAACACCAGTCCCAACTAATATTTTCAACCCAGTTGATATAACGTGATTTCATAAATGAGGGATACCATTGAATAGTATTGCCAAGATCGATAAATGCTTGCTTATGTTCCAAGATCGATAAAAACCACTGAGGTAAAATTAGATATTCAATCTCTTTTTTGCACCGTTCATGAACATTCACCGAATGGCTTATCGGCTCTGAGCGTTGTAGAGATCCTTCGTTCTGAAGAATCTCGAGTATTTTAACTCGTGCAGAGGCAACCCGCATGCCTGAAAGAGCACCGGCCGCTTCAGAGAATGTTCCTCGTGTAGTAATAATAGGTTTATAGGATAGCTTATGTTTTTTAAACCACATGACATCCATTTTATCTCCAAAAGTGGCACACATAACGAGGCCTGTGCCTTTTTCTGGATCGACCATATCATCGGCTAACAGAGGAACGGCCGTATTATAGTGAGGCACTAGGGCCATTTTTCCTGCTAAGTGGGTATAGCGGGTATCCTGCGGATGGTAAAAGACTGCGGTAACTGCTGCTAAAAGTTCAGGTCGTGTTGTTCCAATACGTAAAGGTTCTCCCTCACAACTGAAAAGTATGTCGTTGAATGTGGAAGTTTTAGTAAGGTCATCGAGCTCCGCTTGAGCGACCGTTGTTTGGCAGGTGGTGCAAAAGAGTGCAGGTTCATCTTTTCGGTATACAAAACCTTTTTTATAGAGTTCTATAAAAGAAAGTTGTGAAATGAAGCGAGATCGTTCATCTATGGTCGAATAGTGAGCTTTCCAATCTACCGAAAGACCAATACGGCGCCACAAAGTTTCGAATTTTTTTTCTACCTCTTGAGTTTCCTGTAAACAGAGAGCAATAAACTCTGATCGTTTAAGAGCGTGAGCGTTAATTTCAAGTTTTTTTTCTACATATTTTTCTGTAGGTAGTCCATTATCATCAAAGCCAAAAGGGTAGAAAACACTAAACCCGTTCATACGCTTATAGCGTGCAATAATATCGGCTTGAGTATAGGAAAAAATATGGCCAATATGTAATGAACCTGATACGGTTGGAGGAGGGGTGTCTATGGTATACAGTTTTCCAGGATTGTGTGCTGTGTTGTAAATATCATTAATTTCCCAAAGCTTCTGTGCATCTGCCTCTGCTTGTATATGATCGTATTTTTTTTCCATCATTTCTGTCATATAGAATCCTAGTTATTGAGTATGCCTTTAACTATAGTATACCTCTTTTTAATGAGAGAGGCTAGCCCGTTTTTTCTGGCTATCTCATGACTAGGTCAGAACTTAAGAGACTTTTAAAATATGTGAGATGAGTACCTAAAAACAAGAGGTTACTAGAAGTCGAATTTTGTTAAAGAAAATGAAAATGGCATGTAGAGGGGATGCTTACGAAAATGCGAGAACTTAGGTAAGGGATTCTTCTTTTGTAAGGTTACTCACGTTAGATGGTCACTATCTGCTTAAGAAATACCTTTTGAGAAATAACTTTACTCTAGAATGAAACAAAGTTTCTTTATTTTCTTAGTATTTTATCGGTAACAACTTGGAAAATAAGGAAAGCTTTTTTTAAAGATAGAGGACCGATACCGTGTAAGAGAATTTAGATATATACAAAAAGAAAGGTGGTATACAAGGGATAAAGAAAAGTAGTGACTCTTTTATTTCCATGTCCCTACGATAAGAGCACATAGTCAACTGCTCTTATCGTAATCATAGGTTACTTGGAACTTTGTACAGAGGTTTTTTATGAGCTTTTTTGCTAGAGGTTTTTTTTCGTATTTATTGACCATGTCTAAAAGGACTGATGTATTAATGAGCCCCCATTTGTTCTTAATCTAACATCTATTAGTAGTAAGATAGTCGGTTTTTTTTGTATAGGTATTAAAGGCTTCAAAAAGACTTGTTTTTCCAAAATGAGTATCAAGTTTTACAATAGCCATCATGCATAACTTCACTTTTTTAACTCCCAGTTATATAATCCACAATTACATTAAATTTCAAGTTAACGCGAGTTCGATCTAAGGAAGTATAAAATTAATTCGTTTAATAGATGGTTTATTTTCACGAAAAGCGTAAGCGATTAAGCCTGAACAAACATTATTCAAAAGTGTTAATGGATTTCGGTATCTAGAATGTTCTATGTTGCAGCTATTTTTCCGTATAGATCCCGCCGATTCTAGTATTTCTCGCTTCTTTAAAAGCAACTTATCAGAAATATCCATGAGTGTGTTTCGCATATTTCTTCTAATTTTAGTAACTACTTGAATTGCTTGGGAATAGAGCTTTTGAAAGAGTTCACTCTTTATACTGTATTCTTTGTCTCCAAAGACTTTTCCTCGAATATTTTTCATAAGCTTTTCTTGTACATCAGAATTATTAGTAGCTCTGTTGCCCGGAGTTAGTGAAAAGTCTATAACTTCCCTTGACTCGTAATAACGACGTGCAGATTAAATCCAAAGAACCATCCTACGCTTGTCTTTCGTCGAGTAGCTCATCCACGAAATACTTTATGAGAATAAATTCTTTTTGGGTGGTATAGTTTTAGAGAAAAACTATCGATGAAGGAAATGCCATCGCAAGCGTATCTTCCAAAGATCTATGCAAGCACAGTAAGAGAAATAAGCGCTTTTTGCTGAAGCTCTATGAATCGATTGTAGCGAGGCATTGTTGGAAATGCTAATCTAAGCATATAATAATTCTTAAAAGTCTTAAAGCCAGATACATGGTAATGTATCATTAGTGTCATAACTTCACGTAGTGATAAACTCATTGCTCTCATCGTTATGTGTTTACCAGAGCTTAAAATACGCTTTCCAAGGCATTTTTCGAACGATTTACAAAATTCATCTAGATAGTAGAAACGTGTAGTTAAGTCCATTGTGTAATCCTTTTTTTGGATGTTGTAATTTAAAAAGAGTAACACAATGGACTTTTTTTGTAGATTCCTTAGATCGAACTCACGTTAGCTTACTTATTAGAAGATTATTCATGGTATTTTCACAAAGTAATTTAAGCAATTTCTCAACGAGGGTTATAGGGCGAGGGGTTGCCCATATTACGTATTATTATATACTAGTATTTAGGGACTCGTACTAAAGTAAATGCATCAAGGTTAAAAATATGCTTATTGTAAAAAATTTAAGCAGCTGACTTTGTATTGAAAAGATGTACGATAGTAAAAATTTATAAAGGGAGTATTTCGATGACTAAGATCAATTTTTTTTCACTGGCACTGGTACTCACCACAGCTTATTTCATAAAAGGTGTTGTAGTTGAAGGCTCGAAGTGGAAGCTTGACGATAAAGAGGTAGTACTCTTTTTTGATGCTCACCAGTTGAGCGTTTTTAGAGAGCGAGAAGAAGAAGAGGTCAATGATTTTATTCAGGTCCTTAAGCGCTATTCGTATAGTGCCTGTATCCTTGAAAAGTATTTTGATACACAGACTAAGCCTCTTCATATTTTACTAGAAGAGTCGCCTGAATCTAATGGACATACAACCATAATGTCTTCATTAATAAAAAAGTTAGCTCAAGAAGAGCCACTTGCCTATATTGTTGTTGAAAATATAGAACAACGGGCTGCTTCACTCGCGGTAAGTGATGTAATAGGAAGCTACGACATGATCGGTAAAGCTTCGTTTGATCATCGTACTTCATCTACTCATGCCTTTTATCACCAATCGGTTACACTCTACAATGTGTTAGATGAATATGAGCGCATTATGTCTCATCTGAATAACGTGTATGTGTCATCGTCAGATAAGGTAAAAGCAATCCATGAAGATAAAATGGAAATTATAGAGTATATCTATAATGGAATGTTACAGGAGATAAGTACTCATGCAGTTCCTTTACATGAAAATTTCATAGGAATACTTGATAGATTTTCTTTTGACAGCATTCCTCCTTATTTTGAAAAGTTAGGAAAAATAATCCATCAACTATTTTCGCGTATTATCGATTTATATGCGCTTCATCGTGTACTTTCTATTTCATCCGAAAGGAAAATAGTGTTACTAGCGGGTGCGAAGCATAGCCTCTATGTTCAATCTAAGATAATGGGGCAATTAGATGCCCACGCAGAGTGCGGTTATGGAGATTTTGAACCCGGAGTTAAAACAACCAGTTCATTAAAGCGAGAAGATTTTTATAGCTTACTTATGTAAGATCGACGTAGGAGATTTTAGTAGCACGTATGAAAACATTATTTATTGTATTTTAAAAAAATTTAAGCAGCTGACTTGGTATTGAAAAGATGTACGATAGTAAAAATCTCTATAGGGAGTATTTCTATGATTAAGCTCAATTTTTTTTCACTGATAACAGTACTCACCACAGCTTATTTCATAAAGGGGGTTGTAGTTGAAGGCTCGAAGTGGAAACTTGACGATAAAGAAGCAGTACTCTTTTTTGACATTCATAATTTGAGTACTTTTAGGGAGCGAGAAGAAGAAGAGGTAGATGATTTTATCCAGGTCCTTAAGCGCTATTCGTATAGTGCCTGTATCCTTGAAAAGTACTTTGATACGCAAACTAAGCCCCTCCATATTTTACTAGAACAGTGTCCTGAATCAAATGGGCACGAAACTATATTGGCCTCATTAATAAAAAAATTAGCTCAAGAAGAGCCACTTGCCTATATTGTTGTTGAAAACATTGAACAGCGGGCTGCTTCAGGGGCGTTGGATGATGTAATAGGACAGTACAATATAATCGGTAAAGCTTCATTTGATCACCGTCCTTCAGCTACTCATACCTTCTATCACCAATCGGTTACACTCTACGATGTGTTAGATGAATATGAGCGCATTATGTCTCATCTGAATAACGCGTATGTGTCATCGTCAGATAAGGTAAAAGCAATCCATGAAGATAAAATGGAAATTATAGAGTATATCTATAATGGAATGTTACAGGAGATAAGTACCCATGCAATCCCTTTGCATGAAAATTTTATAGCGGTACTTGATAGATTCTCTTCAGACGGCATTCCTCCCTATTTTGAAAAGTTAGGAAAAATAATTCATCAACTATTTTCCAGTATTATCGATTTATATGCGCTTCATCGTGTACTTTCTATTTCGTCTGAAAGGAAGATAATATTACTAGCAGGTGCGGATCATACCCAGTATGTTAAATCAGAAATAATGGGGTTTTTAGATGCTGAAAAAGAATGCGGTTATGGAGATTTTGAACCCGGAGTTAAAACAACCAGCTCTTTACAGCGAGAAGATTTTTATAGCTTACTTATGTAAGATCGATTGTACTGTTGGTTGTTAAAGGAAATGAGGACAATGGAATAATGCCGAAAAACTATTGCATTATTCCATTGTCCTCATTTCTCACCTAAGGAACTTTCGTTTATGTAGTAGCTTTGTGATCAGTTTCAAAAGATAAGGTGCCATCAGCCTCTACCGTCAGCATAACGTTATTTCCCAGTTTTTCACGTATCTGGTTTATGGCCTCTTGTGACAATTCATGAATAATCGTTTTTCCTATCATAATGAATATTTTTGAATCAGCGTGTGTTACCTTGAGATTGACAGACCCTTTTCCTTGGGATAAAAGATCGAAGTAAGGAGTAGGCCAGTCAAACCCGATCAAGAAGGTTCTTCCACCGCTTATTTCTTCTATGGTGGTTCCACCTATTCTTGCGATGCTCAGTACATCAGCAGAAGGTATTATAGCAATATCCTTTTTGGATCTGTTTGCAATTTTTGTAATGTTCACATCATCTCGGCGTAAAAAATCTCGGCGTAAAACAGGCTTGAATCCTTCTTCTGTTATAAGTATAATCGGTGCCTTTTCTTTTTTAGGCGCTTTTTCCCAGACTATCTTACCGAAAGAACTGTTCTCGAGAGCTTCTTGGCGTAGTGTAGCTCGTGGCTGAGCTTTTTCTTCTGAGATACTCTTTAGGTGTGTAAGATCAAATGGCTTAGCTTTTTCTTCTAGGGCACCCTCAAGCATAGTGAATCCAAGAGGCTCTTTTTCACCTGGAGTAGTGATAATATACTCTAACTTTCTTTGGGGGTTTAACGTTACGGTGATCGTAGAGGTAGGAAATTCTAAGAGCTTAATAGTATCTACAGGATCCAATTCGACTGGCTCAATTGAAGAGTCGCCTGAGACTTTGATAAGCATGGTATTAATGCTATCTGAAGGGAGCTGGAGAATAGTGGTTTTTTCCTCTACTCCGAGATTTTTTATTCCAGATTTATTGCTGGCTTTTCTATAGTCTATAGTTATAGGTTTACCAGAGCGGTTGGTGAGTGTTAATTTCGGTGTTTCCATAGCCGCGATAGGCACCTGTACCATAATGGTAGCCAGAAATGCTGAAATCATGAAACTGGTCGATAATATTACATTCTTCATACTGTTCCTTATTGTAAATGGTTATAAAAATATATGTGTTCGTTTTAGTAAACACGGGCTCTCCGATTTAATGGCGCTCCCTGTTAATGATTCTCCGACTTACAGAGAATAAGCATAACGTACTCAACGACTCTTTAAAAAAAAGATCCTTTTGTGTGTATGTATGCTCTGAGAGAAAAAACCCAATTTTAAAATAATTTCTTTTTTAAGATACGGTTTTAGGTCTATTTTATTTTTCAATATAATTTAAAATAATTTATTTTAATTACATTATTAATTATTGCATAAATATAATTAAATAGTCAATTATTATAAATAATAGTTTAAATATTATAAAAATTAGTTATTAATTTTCTCTCAGATTTTTTCTTTATGCGTTAGTGTGGCCCACTTTTTGTCTTTAAAACTCTAAATGAATGGTAGAGGAGTTGAGGTACGCTCATCGGGCTTGTAAATTAAGGACTTGTAAGCTAAGTGAGCCGTAGGATAAAGGGCTTCCTCAACAAAAAGTATATTTTTCTATACAAGGAAGTACACTGCAGAGAAGTTACATAAAAATAAATACTACAAGGCCTTAACAGCTTAACAGTTAGAGGCATCAACAATCTCTCACTCCTTAGAAAAAAAATAAAAAAAAACTTTTAACTAAAGAAGATAAGAAAAATAATCAAAGAATATCAAGTGAAGAAGATTAAATGAAAATGTTATTGGTAAGTTGAAACGCTTCAAAATTATAGCTGATAGATACAGAAATAGAAGAAACCGATATAACTTGAGATTTAATGTAATCGCTGGATTATA
The DNA here is from genome assembly GCA_013815795.1 of Candidatus Babelota bacterium. Classification (GTDB taxonomy): domain Bacteria; phylum Babelota; class Babeliae; order Babelales; family Babelaceae; genus PRDV01. The sequence continues at coordinate 19,611 of JACDFK010000021.1, forward strand.
TAACTGAGACTTAAAAAATTGAAGTTATGCAACAGGTCTAATAACTAATTTTGTAGCATCTATCTCTTTATTTTGATTAGCGGGTTTTATCTTTTTGTCTACGTTAAAATCAGAAAGTTGACTTTGATTTGGCTGAACCTCAACGGATCTGTTCTTTACTCTACGAGTATTAACACGCCACGCATTATGCTGTTATTTATGGTTTGGTATTCCTTTATTTGCCTATCTAATTGAGCTTTTAATTGAGTATAAAAAGACAGATATGTACTAAATTTACCGCTCGTGTACTTATAAGCATCGTACAGTTCTTCTTTAATAGAACAGGAATAGTTCATCAGAATCTTTTCGGAGAACTCGATTAACTGATCGATTAGTTTTTGTAAAGAATAGGATATGTCTTTGTCTGATATGTGTTCATTTCAATACAAAGAATAACGAATATCGAAAAGCCTTTTTAAAAGCATTTTATAGGTAACAAAACTGTCTTTATAGGTATTTTAAAAGTAAAGAATATACCTGTTATTTGAAATAGTGTACAGAAGCTCATCAAGGTACGGAAATCCTTGCATAGACCAGTACAGATTTTCATATATAATGCTCTTTTTTCTTATGGCGCTTAATGTTCTTTTAAATGTCTTACAGGAGCTCCAATATAGTGGCTCGAAGAGACGAGATTCTTGTAGATTTGGTTTACTCGAGTGGTTATAAGGTTGTTTTAAAGAGCATAAATGAACTCTATAGTCAGAATTAATCGTAACTCTGTGTTCTTTTTTGGAGTAGCTTGATCCCTCGCATAGATTTCGAACGCCATGAACGTTGTCAATGAGGTGAGAGTTACTATAATTTTTTTATTTATGAAAAAATCCTTTTATGAATTCTAATTTAAAGGGGTTTAGGGTAAGTATCTCAACAGATTGAGTGTACTGTAGAAAAAATAATGATTATTATTGTAATTATTATAAATTATAATTTATCAATTTTGCTAAAACTTTATTTGCTTGTTAAAGAATTGTCAGTTGAGGATATGCTTTGTTGAGCAGAGGTATATACAATTCTTTAACAAGAAGAGTTTTTACTATTTTTGTTACCAATAAGCATTACTGTTGCAGTGAGTAACTGTATAGAAGAACTAAGCTTTTCTTTGAGAGATGTACCTCAAAGGTAAAAGCATCTTGATAGCGTACTTTTACCTTTGGGGAGGTAGTTTTTATATATTCATTTAAAAATAGAATTCGCCGCCTTCTCTAAATAACGCTGATGCATCGCCCAGAGGACTATTTTTATAATCACAGTTTTTGGGGCATACATAGAGAATATTTTCCTTAGATAGCCAGTGGACCATATCGTCACTAATGTCTTTTTTCGATAATAAAACAAAAAGCTTATTATTGCTTTGTGCTATATCCCGTTCTCTTAAAAGCTGCTTTTCTGCTTTACTAAGCTCGTTTATCTTATTTCCATATTGTGCTCTGGTAAGACAGGCAGTATTTTTACATTCAATAAGATGATTATTCGTAACATGATCAAATAAACCGCTGATAGTAGGATTGTTCACATTAAAGAATTCTGTATTCATACTTATGTAAGTAGTACAAGGCGACTGTAATAAAAACCCTGAAAC
>JACDFK010000021.1:21241-23373 GCA_013815795.1 Candidatus Babelota bacterium
CTCTTTTTCAGTTTGAGGATTTCCAGAGAAAGCACTGAGTACATAGTTTTGAAGACAGGAGTGGAAGCCTTCCTTTAACTCATTAGTCTTACTCTTTTGAAATCTATTAAAGAGATTGATTATAAGTTTTCTTGTGACAGCGCATTTTTCATACTTAGCAATCATGTCGATAAGTATCGTTGTAGGGATGAGCCCTAGTTTGAGTTTAATCCAGCATCTATTTGTTGTTAAATGTTCAGTTTTTTGTGCGAAAGAGTTAAAAGCCTCAAAAAGGTTCTTTTTCCCTGCATGTTGATCAATATTTTCTATTTGGTTTTGTAAAACAGTTATTCTTTGGTTTAATTGTGAACTTTTTGCACCTATTTCTATAAGTTTATCGGTCAGCCTTTGAAATTGCTGGCTGCTTCCTTTTTTATGGTAAAATGTTTTTATTGAAAACTCTGTAGCGCTTTTTTCTTTTTCTTTGGTTTCAAATTCGCTTGTTCTCATATCTAATTGGGTTTGTAAGTCCCTATATACCGGTAGTTTTTCCTTTAGAAGACTGCAGGTTTCAATGTAAGCTTCGCTCAGTTCTTGGTTGAGTACATCTGAAAAATCTGTAAGTGTTTTTTCAGAGCACTCAATTACCTCTTTAACTATTTTAGCTAAGCATTCTTGTATGTCCACTTTTGATACATCACTGTTAAATAAACAAGAACTTGTATCGAAAAGCCTTACAAGAGCCATTTTATAATCAAAAAAACTGTTTCCGTATCTGTTTAAAAAATAAAGAACATTCGAATTGTTTACTATAGTATAAAGCATTTCATCAATGTACTTAAATCCCTCTGTATTCCTATAGAGATCTTTATACACGACGCTATACTTTCTTATGTTACCTATTATTCTCTTGAAGTTGTTAAATGTGCTCCAGTATAAGCCTGTAAAAAGATTTTCTTCGTTATTATCAGGTTTTCTTCCTGTATTATTAAGGTTTGAGGAGGCATTATAGTTAGAGTTGATAACAACTCTATGGTCATTTTTTTTTGGTGATTGATTCATTCCATACATCTGCATTCCGCAGAACGCTACTAAGGGCGTAAGGATGGCTATACGTATTTTTTTCACGAAAAGATCCTCATTTATTATTTGTATTTTATTTTGCTTATTTAAAATATCATGACATCTTATCACAACATGTACAGTATATCTTGAAAAATCAATAAATGCAATAGGGATTATTATAATTTTTAATTTATTAATTATGTTAAAATAATTGCAAATTATGAGTACCTCAGGAAGCTCTAAGGGGCTCGATGAAGAAATAATTTAAGAAAAAAGGATTGAGGTTTACTGACTTATGAGTAAAAAGAAGCAGTAGTAATGAAATAAAATGAAACTGAGTAGTATGGTATTGTAAAGAAAGGTAGGTATTGAAATCAATGTGTATGCGTATAGGCCTGAGAAGGAAGCCTCCATTGTTATGTTTGAGCTCTTCATTTAAGGTAGTTTAAAGATAAAATTGATTGTCTTATCTAAACAGCACTGAAATTGTTAGAAAAATACTGGTGAAGTTTTTACATAAGCTTCGTTATTTTTCATATTCCAGGTTGGCGGTTCTTTGAAAATGTACAGGGTTAGAGGATAAAGCTCTGATCTGGTGAGCGGTGTTTACTGGGGCTTGCTTTTCTGTCTTTTTCTTGTGGTTGTAGAGGATTATGTGAAGAGTATAGTACGTCCTTATAAGGAATAAGGAAATCAGCATTTTTATTAGTAAGTGCAGATATTTTGCTTCTATACGTATCTATCTTGCCTCTTCTTATAGAATAACTTAAATAAATAAATAAAACAATATTAATTACTATATATTTATATTTTTAATTATATGTTATTCCTTGAAAAAAGTAAAAGGCGATGCATTGTATAATCGATATAGAGAGGAGTTCTGAAGGTTATGAGCAGAATGTGGCTGTCGGAGTGCTGGGGGTGCTGAGGATAAGTCAGAAAATGCATAAAAATAGTAACAGGTCTTATTTTCATAGTTTTAAAGAAAAAACAATCGATTTCGATACCCCGCTTGTCTGACATTAGAATAAGGCAGAGGACCCAGAGCATTAAGGCTGGGTTTCTTTAATGAAGGGTTAGGAGGAAGG